>NZ_DAMBUH010000006.1:0-21846 GCF_032053605.1 Tianweitania sp. | reverse complement strand
TTAGTAGTCCAAATTGGGCGTAGAATGACGAGGATGTCATCGGTCATGATCTGATCGACAGGCGTGTCCCAGATCGGTTTGCAATAGGTCTTCAGGGTCGAACGCCATTGTTCCCGGTGTTTGGCATTGCGGAAGCCACTTTCGATCTGCTGCACAAGGTCAACCGAGAAAGGCCCAAACAGAGGCACGCATGAGGCTAACGGCTGAACAATCTCCGTCTTCTCAGTGGATTTGCTGACTGCTTGCGGGAGCTCGCCTGCATGGACACGAGCCATCAGTTCATCGCGCTGCCTCCGGGCTTTGGCTAGGCTGAACTGGTGCTCTGCAGAGCCATATGACCCCAGTGTCCACTCACGCTGTTTCTTATTAATCGTCGCTTTGATAATGAAGCTTTTTGCGCCGCTATCGCGAACCCGTAGATACAAGTTGCCGCCGTCGGGATAGTTTCCCGCCGTTTTGATGGATTGAACGCGTTTGTCTGTAAGCTGATTGATGGGCACTCTGTTCTCCCGTGGGCCCACTTCAGGCCCACTTTCAGTGTGGAACAACAGGTAAGGTGGTGAGTCAGGGTGAAACGAGCAAGACGCCTAAGTGCCTGACATTGCAGCACTTAGCATCACTTTGAAACACCCTGAGAAGCCGTATAATCGGACCCCCTCTCCGCCACCGGCTTTTGTAAGCATTAAAAGCGCAACGCCTCTGCTGACCCCCGTCTACTTCATCGTCTTAGCGTCACGTCAGGCGCCTCAGAATCGCTTGCTCAAACGTGCAGGTAGCGGTTCTTGATGTCGGGGTTGTCGACGAGCCCGGCGCTGTCGCCGCTCCAGACGACGCGGCCTTTTTCGATCACCACGTGGCGGTCGGCGAAGCGGGCGAGGACGTCGACATTCTTGTCGATCACGAGAATGGCCTCGCCTTCGGACTTGATGGAGCGCAGGCAGGTCCAGATTTCTTCGCGCATCAGGGGCGAAAGGCCTTCGGTGGCTTCGTCGAGCACGATCAGGCGGGGGTTCGTCATCAAGGCGCGGCCAACCGCCAGCATCTGCTGCTCGCCGCCTGAAAGCTGGTTGCCCATGTTGCGCCGGCGCTCTCTCAGGCGCGGGAACATGGCGTAGATGCTGTCGAGCGTCCATTTGGGCGCGCGGCGGTCAGTGCGCCGCGTGGCGATAAGGTTCTCTTCCACGCTGAGCGTCGGGAAAATCTGGCGGCCTTCCGGCACAAGACCCAGACCTTGCTGGGCGATGGCGTGGGGCGGTTTGCCGGTCATGTCGCGGCCATCCACGAAGACCTTGCCACCCTTTGGCGGCAGGAGCCCGAAGATCGAGTTGATCGTCGTGGTCTTGCCCATGCCGTTACGCCCTAGCAGCGTCACGACTTCGCCGGCACGAACCTCGAAATCGATGCCGAACAGGATGCGCGACTGGCCATAAGCATTCTGCAGGCCTTCCACCTTCAGCATCAGGCGATCTCCTCTTCGCCGAGATACGCTGCGCGGACATCCGGATGTGCGCGCACGGCGGCGGGCTCGCCGGATGCGATGACGCGGCCATAAACGAGAACGCTGACATGGTCGGCAAGCGAGAAGACGGCGTCCATGTCGTGCTCGATCAGGACCAGCGTGTGCGAGCCGCGCAAGGAGCGCATCAGATCGACGAGAACGGCCGATTCTTCATGGCCAGTGCCGGCAAGCGGTTCGTCGAGAAGCAGGAGACGCGCGCCGGTGGCAAGGGCGATTGCGATTTCGAGCTGGCGCTTTTCGCCGTGCGACAAGGAGCCGGCACGGCGGTGGGCTCGGTCGGCAAGCTGGACACGCGCCAGGGCGGCACTTGCCTGGGCGTTGATGTCGTCTTCCCGACTGGCGTTGCGGAAGAAGCGGAAGCTCGATCCGGACCGCGCCTGAACGGCCATGGCGACGTTTTCCAGTACGCTGAAGCCGTCGAGAATGGAGGTGATCTGAAAGGAGCGGGCGAGCCCCAGATGCACCCGGTTTTGCATGGAAAGCGGGGAAATATCCCGCCCATCGAAGAAAATTCTCCCGGAATCACTCTTCAAATTCCCGGAAAGCTGATGAACCAGGGTGGTTTTTCCCGCTCCATTGGGACCGATCAGGGCGTGGATCTCGCCGGCCTCTACCGTGAGATTGACGTTGTCTGTGACCTTCAGGGCGCCAAAATTTTTGCGGAGGCCTTCGACCTTGAGCAGGACCTCAGACATCGGAGCCTCCCCGCAACCGTCGTGCAAGACCGCTCATGCCGTCGCGGCTCCCGAGCACCACCAGAACGAGGATGAGGCCGAGGACGAGCTTCCAGTGTTCGGAGAAGTGGGCGAGCACGTCTCCCAGAAGGATGAAAACGGTGGCGCCGATGATCGGCCCGAGCAGCGTTCCCATGCCGCCGAGAACCACCATGACGATCAGTTCGCCGGAGCGCGCCCATGTCATGTAGGCGGGCGACACGAACTGCACCTGGTTGGCCAAAAGAACGCCGGCAAGGGCAGCAATCATGCCGGCGATGACATAGGCGGTGAGCTGGAAGGAAAATGGCGAAAAGCCGATCGCGCGCATGCGGGTCGGGTTGTCGCGGGTGCCGCGCAGGACCCGTCCGAAGCGGGAGGCAACCAGCATGCGCATGAGCAGGAAGGCAGCCGCCAGCACGCCGAGCACGCTATAGAACAGGACGAGGTTGTCGCGCAGCATACCGGCGCCGAAGAGGGTTGAGCGTCCCGACAGGGACATGCCGTCGTCGCCGCCGAAGGCTGACAGCGACACCATGAAGAAGAACGCCATCTGCCCGAAGGCGAGCGTAATCATGATGAAGTAAACGCCGCTGGTGCGCAGCGAAAGATAGCCGGTGACAAGAGCGAAAAGACCGGAGACGGCGAGAGCGGCGGTGATCTGCAGCAGGAGATCGTTGATGCCATAGCTCGACAGGATGCCGACGGCATAAGCGCCAATCCCAATATAGGCTGCGTGGCCAAAGGACACGAGCGCGCCGTAGCCCATGATGAGGTTGAGCGAGAGGGCGGCCAGCGCGAAGATCAGCATGCGCGTGGCGATTACGACGATGAAGCTGTCGCCTGTTGCCAGTGCGAGCAGCGGTACGGCGGCAAACAGGCCGAAAATGAGCCAGGGTGCGCTTTGCGCGAGCAAGGGCCGGCGGACGTGAGGCGCATCGATTACCTGGGAGGAGACCGGCCCTGCTGACGGTGTCGCGGCCTCGCTCATCGTGTGCCTCCTCCCATCGGAAACAGACCGGTGGGCCTGAGGTAAAGCACTGCTGCCATCAGGATATAAACCAGCATGGGCGCAAGCGTGCGGCCCATCTGTGCAGCGGCGGCGGGGTCGAGCAGGTTGCGCAGCAGCATCGGGCCGAAGGAGCGACCAAGCGTATCCACGAGGCCGACAAGGATCGCCGCAACAAAGGCGCCGCGTACGGAGCCGACGCCGCCGATGACGATCACCACGAAAGTCAGAATGAGGATCGAGTCGCCCATCCCGGGATCGACCGACAGGATAGGCGCCACCATGCCGCCGGCGAAGCCCGCGAGCATGGCGCCGAGGCCGAACACGATCATGAACAGCCGGCGGATGTTGACGCCGAGTGCTGACACCATCGCGCCGTGGGTTGCACCCGCACGCAGCAGCATGCCGAGCCGGGTATGATTGACCATGAGGTACAGGCCGAGCGCCGTTGCCAGGCCGGCACCGATGATGAGGATGCGGAAGGTCGGATAACGCAGGTTGCCCATGAGCTGGATCGAACCCGAAAAGGCTTCCGGCATCGGAACGCTGAGGGGTGCCGATCCCCAGATGATCTTGACGGCCTCGTTGAGGATCAGGATCAGGCCGAAGGTTGCCAGGACTTGGTCGAGGTGACTCCGGTCATAAAGTCGCCGGAAGACTAGTACTTCCAGCGCAATACCAATGGCCAGCGTTGCCGGAAGGGCGATCAGGATGCCGTAGGCGAAGCTTCCCGTCGTGGCGGCGAAGGCGGCGGTCAGGTAGGCACCGATCATATAAAGCACGCCGTGGGCGAGATTGATCAGGTCCATGACGCCGAAGATCAGCGTCAGCCCGGCAGCAACCAGGAACAGCAGGATGCCGAACTGGATGCCGTTGAGGGACTGAAGAAGAAACAGGTTGAGCATAGGCAAGTCCGACAATCACGACGCAGCCGACGGAGCGCACAGCCCCTCGTCGGCCTTCTCGGAAGATGCGCGAAGGGCGATCGGCAAGCCGGAACGGCCTGCAACGCCCGACCGACTTACATCTTGCACTCGGACGCGTAGTTGTCCTTGTAGTCGTCGAAGATGGTCTCGACATAGGACGTCGCGAACTGGCCGTCCGCACGCTTGACCACTTTCGTCAGGTAGAAATCCTGGATCGGGAAGTGGTTGTCGCCCAAGGCGAACTGGCCGCGCGGCGAGGTGAATTCCGCAGTCTTCATGGCCTCGCGAAGCGCATCCTTGTCCTGGAGATTGCCGCCGGTCTTCTTCAGCGCCGCATCGATCAGCATGGCGGCATCATAGGCCTGAACGGCATAGGTCGCCGGAACACGCTTGTATTTGGCCTCATAGGCGGTCGTGAAAGCCTTGGCTTCTGGCGTATCGAGGTCCGGTGCCCAGTTCGACCCGGCCATGAAGCCGAGCGCGGCGTCTTGTTGTGCGGGAAGCGTGGTTTCATCCACCGTGAAGGCGGACAGGAACGGCGTTCCTTCGAGGCCGGCCTGGCGATACTGCTTGACGAAGTTCACACCCATGCCGCCGGGAAGAAAGGCATAAACGGCGTCCGGCGCATCGGCTGCGATCTGCGCAAGTTCGGCCGAAAAATCGAGCTGGCCGAGCGGGACATAAAGCTCCTGTGCGGCCTCGCCGGTGTAGGAATGCTTGAAGCCAGCCAGCGCATCCTTGCCGGCCTGGTAGTTCGGCGCAATCAGGACAACGCGCTTGTAACCCTGCGTTTCGGCATATTTGCCGGACACTTCGTGCATCTGGTCGTTCTGATAGGAGGTCACGAACAGGTTGGCGTTGCAGTCCTTGCCGGCGAGGTTCGACGTGCCGGCATTCGTGCTGATGAGGAAGGCGCCCGAACCCGTCACGGGCTTCACGATGGCATTGAGCACGTTGGAGAAGATCGGTCCGACCACGAAGTCGACCTGATCGCGTTCCACCAGCTGCTGTGCCTTGCTGACCCCGATATCAGGCTTTTGCTCGTCGTCCTGGATGATGATCTCGGCATCGAGCCCGCCGAACTTGTTGCCGAGCTTTTCTGCCGCGAGCAGGAAGGCGTCGCGCGATTGTTCGCCGAGAAGTGCGGAGGGCCCGCTCAGCGTATAGATCAGGCCGATCTTGACCTTCTTGTCTTGCGCCTTGTCCTGGGCATGGGCTGCGCCGGTCAGCGCGGTTGCAGTCAGCAGCGCGAGCGCCAGCTTGGTCATCTTGCTCATCGTTCCACCTCTAAAAACTTATCATTGTTATGGCCTTTCGCCCGAATGACTGCGCTCCCACACGCAGCGGCCGGACGGTTCCCTATTCACTCGGCGGAGGCAGGAACTGAACCTCGTGCGCCGATGCTATGCGAACAACTTCTTGCGGGTCACCGACATTGTTGATCTTGGTGAATAGGTCCCACAGTTTCGCGGATGGCGATACCCAAAAGATGCACTTCACGACTTGGTCGGACTTGTTGAAGATGCCATGCGCGATGTTGCGCGGCAGGCAGATCAGATCGCCCGGTCCTGCCACCACATCCTTGCCGTCAAGCAAGAGGTCGAAGCGGCCTTCCAGCATGTAGATGAACTCGTCCTGCGTGGTGTGGATGTGAGGCGGGACGAAGGTGCCGGGCGGGAAGGTCGCGTGCCAGGACATCGAGCTGTCATAGTGATGCTTCGGCACATAGGTCTGGCCGAGAATGTTCCAGACGATCCCGTCGATGGACTTGCCGGATTGGGTAATGCCGGCTTCATGTTGGGTCATCGTGATGGTCCTTCTTGTGGTTCAGATCAGGAAGCGCGGGCCTGGTTGACCTGGCTGGTCGAAAAGCCTGCGGTTGCGGCATAGCCGCGGACGATCGCCTCGCGTTCGGCAAAGCTGATGACGCCGTCGAGGTCGGCGCATCCGTTGGGCGCGCGCCGCTCGACTTCATCGATGACGCATTCGGGGCCGCCCTTGCGATTGAGGCGCACGATCTCGGCCGTGGCCGGCAAACGCGACGCTTGATAGGCGGCCAAGGCAGCACGGCCATGTTCGGCTCGCGCAAGACAGTCGGCCAGCATGCGCGCATCGATGATGGCCTGGCTCGCGCCATTCGAGCCGACCGGATACATCGGATGCGCGGCGTCTCCGATCAGCGCCACGCGGCCATCCGTCCACCAGGGCAGGGGATCGCGGTCGCACATCGGATATTCGAAGAAGGTGTCGGTCGCCCGCACAAGAGCGGGCAGATCGATCACGTCGACGCCGAACTTCTCGACATGCGGCATCAGCTCTTCATGCGTTCCGCGCCGGCTCCAGTCTTCTCGCTTCGGGGCAGGCGCACCATCGACGCCGGGGCGGTAAGTCACCACCCAGTTGTTGAGGACCTTGCCCGGCTGCGTACCCCGCGCAATTGGGTAAAGCACGAGCTTGTAGGTAAAGCCGCCGGCCACGATCATGGTGCGGCCATCCAGGAACGGTTCGGTTTCGGTCGCGCCGCGCCACATCATGACGCCGTTCCATTTCAGTCCGGCCTCGTTCGGGAACATCTGGCGTCGGATCACGGAATGGATCCCGTCGGCGGCAATCACGACATCGCTGCTGGCGGAGGGGATTGCGCAGCCTTCGGCGAAATGAACGGTGGCCGAGCCTTCGTCTTGCGAATAGCTCGTGCAAGGCTGGCCTGTTACGACGGCATCCGAACCAAGCCGCTCCAGCACTGTTTTATGCAGCATCGCCTGGAGATGGCCGCGATGAATGGAGAATTGCGGCACGTCATAGCCGGCGTCGATGCCGCGCGGCTCGCGCCAGATTTCCTGGCCGTGGCGGGTCGCATAGATCAGTTCGCGCGTGCGTATGCCGATCTCGTCCAGCGCAGGCAAGAGCCCAAGCTCCGCCAGTTCGCGGATCGCGTGCGGCAGCACGTTGATGCCGACGCCGAGTTCACGGATTTCGGGTGCGGCCTCGAAGATCTGGCAATCGAGCCCGCGTGCATGCAGCATAAGGGCCGTTGTCAGGCCACCAATGCCACCACCGACGATGATTGCTTTCATCGCTGTTCCCCTTGTTTGCGCTTAGTCTTGGCGCTGCAGCACTTCGGCTGCTTGGGGGCGATGCTACGAGGGCTTGTCCGCCTTTCTATCGTTAAAGCGCCAACTTGTCGGCAAAGCGCCAAAATCACGATCCGAGGAGTGCTGCAACGCACGGCTTGCGCAGGACGAACGCGGTGATAGTTTAATCTTCAAATAAAAAGATCAGGGGACATGAAGATGACGCAAGCAGGCTGCCTGTACCGGCTTTCGCCCTCGCTCGATGCTTTCCAGGCTACCATGTCGGGACTTCTGCGGCCATGCCGCATCAGTCAGAAGTCGAGCCGCACCTACCGCACCGAAGTTTCCCATGGCGGCATGCGGCCCTTCGGGCTGACAGCCATCCGCATCGGCGGACAGGCGCGCATCGCGGTGGACGCGCATCGTGACATGACGCTGCTGCAAGTGCCGTTGCAAGGCAACTTCATTTCGCGCGACCGCCGTGGCGATGGCCTGCTTTATGGCGCAGGGCTCAACGCGCAGCTGGTGGATGCGCATTCGCCGATCGACCTCGAATTCGAGCCATCCACCCGCATGCTGATCTTCAACCTGAACGACAGCCAGATCGAGCTGATCGGCGGCAAGCAGGTGGTTGAGCAGTTCACCTACAAGAACCGCGTCATCACGCTCGACAATGCCGCCGGAAAAGCCTTCTACCAGCTGGCGCAGTTCGTGATGCGTGAGATCGAAGCGGATCAGAACACGTTCTTCAATGACGGCCTCGCCGACCGGCTTGAGGATTGTCTGCTTCTGTCACTGGCCGCGGCCCTGGAAGCATCGCCGCAGCCGGCCGCGCGCTCGGGGCCCGTTCCTTACTACGTGCAGCGGGCTGAGCGCTTCATGGCCGATCGGCTACGCGATCCGCTGACGTTGACCGATATCGTGCAAGCTGCCGGCACAAGTGCGCGCACGCTGCATCGGACTTTTCGCGAGGTGCGCGGCGACACGCCGCTCGGCGTGTTGAAGCGGATGCGGCTTGAACGGGTTCATTCCGAGCTTGTCGGCGGCAAATGCGCGACGGGCGACATCACCCGCGTGGCGATGGGCTGGGGCTTCAATCACATGAGCCTGTTTGCCGCCGATTACCGCAAACAGTTCGGCAGGGCGCCTTCAGCGACGGTGATCGAGGCCCGCAAATGCTGAGCGGGCTGCCTCCTATCGCCGCTCGCGACCATGCTGCCGCATCGTAGCAAGAACCTATTTGCTTGCGGCCCTACAACGCAAAAAACGTTCGCTCTATATCGTTTTGGCGGGTGAAAATCGCTGCCCAAGCTTCTAGCCAAAAGCGTACCTTCCTGGCAGCTGAAACGAGCCACGCATGACACGCTTATCGCCGATCGCCTATGACACCGCGCCCGAGCGCCTGAAGGCGGGTCTGGAAGAGGAACTCCGTCTACGCGGACGGTTGACGAACCTGAAGCTGATCCAGGCGCGGTCGCCGGTGGCGCTGCGGGTTTATGGCGAATGGTTCGCCCTGAAGGATGCGCTGAATGCGCGATTATCCGATCGGGCGATCTTCATCTTCTCACTGGCCATCGCGAAGGCTCAGCGTTCCGAGATCCCGGTCGGTTTCTTTCGACGTGCCCTGAGCCAGTCCGGCTTTGATCCGGATCGGCTGGAACTTTCCGGGGAAGAGGAGCTGTTGCAGGAATTCGGCAGCGTTCTCGGCTCGGACGCCAACGCGGTTTCAGACGGGCTCTGGCTCAGGCTGGCAGAGCATTACGACGACACCGTTCTGGTCGATCTGGCTGCTTTCGCCGGCATCATGGTTGCCACGACCGTGTTTGCCAACATCGTCCAAGCCGAGGCCGATGACGACGTTGTTCCCTTTCTTGAAACCCGTCCGTAAGCGGATAAACCGCCGGACAAGCTCTGTCTCACAGGAGATCCTTCATGACGCTTCATCGGAGCAAAAGCGCGCTTTTGGCTGCAGTCTTTACGACCGTCAGCCTTTTTGGCGCCATGCCGGGGCAGGCTGCGACGCCGCCTAACGCGCTGGTCGTGGCGCAGTCGATCGACGATGCCGTCAGCTTCGACCCGGCTGAGGGATTCGAGCTCACCACTGTCCAGACCTTCAACAATGTGTATCAGCGCCTGGTGGAAGCCGACAGAAGCGACGGCACGAAGATCGTTCCGGCGCTGGCTGCGGACTGGAAGGCAGGTGAAGACGGCAAGAGCCTGACCTTTTCGATCAAGCCGGGCGCGCAGTTTGCGTCGGGTAATCCGGTGCGCCCCGAAGACGTGATCTTCTCGCTGTCGCGCGCGGTCAAGCTCAACAAGACGCCGGCTTTCATCCTCAACGAACTCGGCTGGAAAGCCGACACGGTCGATGCCGGCCTGAAGAAGGTGGACGACACCCATGTTCAGCTGTCTTGGACCGCCGATGTCGGTCCGGCCTTCGCGCTTGCGCTGCTGACCGCACCGATCGCCTCGATCGTCGATGAGACGACCGTGAGCGAGCATGTATCAAGCGATGATTTCGGCAATAACT
This sequence comes from Tianweitania sp., assembly GCF_032053605.1. NCBI lineage: Bacteria > Pseudomonadati > Pseudomonadota > Alphaproteobacteria > Hyphomicrobiales > Phyllobacteriaceae > Tianweitania > Tianweitania sp. The sequence goes on along the minus strand of NZ_DAMBUH010000006.1, from coordinate 12,075 downwards.
GGCTGAAGACCAATTCGGCCGGCTCCGGCGCCTTCTTGATCGCCAAGTACCAGCCGCATGAGGCTCTGGTTCTCACAGCCAACCCGAAGGCTGCGGTGAAGCCGAAGCTGGAAACGGTGATCCTGCAGAACGTGCCGGATACGGGCGCCCGCCGCCTGCAGATCGAGCAGGGCGATGCGGATATCGCCAGGGGTCTCGGCGCCGATCAGGTCGATGCCATCAAGAAAGAAGGCAAGCTCACGGTCGAGGCGGTGCCTTCGGCCCGTTCCGATTATCTGCTGATCAATTCGGCTGCGAACGAAACGCTCGGCAAGCCGGCCTTCTGGAAGGCAGCACGTTATCTGGTCGACTATGAAGGCATTACGCGCGATCTGCTGCGCGGCCAAAGCAACATCCATCAGGCTTTCCTGCCGGTCGGTTTTCCCGGTGCTCTGACGGATAATCCCTATAAGCTCGATGTCGAGAAGGCCAAGCAGATCCTGGCGGAGGCCGGCATCAAAACGCCGTTCAAGGTCGAGTTCCCCGTTTTCAACGAGCAGCCTTTCTTGTCGGTTGCGCAGTCCCTGCAGGCAAGCTTCGGGCAGGCCGGCATCGAACTCGATATCCAGCCGGGTGCCGCCAGCGACATCTATGCAAAGGGTCGCAGCGGCAACTACCAGTTCACGCTGCGTTACTGGATCCCGGATTATCTCGATGCGCATTCCAACGCATCTGCCTTTGCGATCAACAAGGACAACTCGGCCAACACCGTTGCCAAGCAGGCCGGTTGGATCATCCCCGAACTGAGCGATGAAGCACTGGCTGCCGTTAAGGAACAGGACCCGGCCAAGCGCGCAACGCTTTACGAGACGATCCAGAAGGAAATTCAGGAAGAATCGCCTTTCGTTTTCATGTATCAGGGTGCCGATCAGGTGGTGCTCGGAAAGAACGTGAAGGACTATGTGCAAGGGCTCAACTCGGACCAGGTCTATTATGACCAAGTCTCGAAATAAGTGACGATCGCCGATCAAGGCTCGTTGCGCGACAAAGAGAACACCCGCCGGCCAGAGGGTCGGCGGGTGTTCTTGCGCGTGCGTCAAGCCGCGCGCTGGATCCTGTCCTTTGTCCTGACCTTGTTCGGTTTGGTGCTGGTCACGTTCATCATGACGCGCACCTCGCCGATCGACCCGGCCTTGCAGATGGTCGGCGAGCATGCCAGCCAGTCCACCTATGAAGCGGCGCGGCTGCAGCTCGGGCTCGACCAGCCGCTGCCGGTGCAGTTCCTGATTTATCTAAAGAATGCCGCGACCGGGGAGTTCGGCACCGCGATCAGCACCGGTCAGCCTGTTATCAGCGACATTGCCCGCACCTTTCCGGCGACGCTGGAATTGGCGACGGTCGCGATCGTTCTTGCCGCCAGCTTTGGTTTGGCACTCGGCATTGCAGCCGCACTCAAGCCGGGCAGTGTGCTCGATGCGGCGGCGCGGCTCGTTTCCCTGATCGGCTATTCGACGCCGATCTTCTGGCTCGGTTTGCTGATGCTTCTGTTGTTTTACGCCCGACTGCATTGGGCGCCTGGCCCCGGACGGCTCGATGTCACTTACGCCTATACGGTCGAGCAGGTGACCGGCTTTGGGCTGATCGACACGTGGCTTTCCGGTTCTGCGGGAGCCTTCTCCAATGCCGTCGGCCACCTTGTGCTGCCGGCCCTGGTGCTGGCGTTTTATGGCATGGCCGGCATCGCCCGCCTGACACGTGCCGCCATTCTGGCCGAGCTCAATCAGGAATATACGGTGTCCGCACGCGCCAAGGGTGCCAGCCGGATGCGCGTCGTGTTTGTCCATGTCCTTCCCAACATCAAGGGAACGCTGCTGACCGTTGTTGCGCTGGCTTATGCCAGCCTTCTGGAAGGCGCGGTGTTCACTGAAACCGTGTTCGCCTGGCCGGGCATCGGCCGCTATCTGACGACCGCGATGTTTTCGGGCGACATGCCGGCGATCCTGGGCGCGACGCTGGTGGTTGGCGCAGCGATTGTCTTGTTGAACGCGCTGACGGATTTCGCGGTCGGTCGCATCGAAGGAGCGCGGCGCCGGTGACCGCCATCCCTGTGGAACCGCGCAACAGAGCCAAACGCAAGCTTCTGCGCTCGCCGTCGGCCGTGATCGGCGGCTTGATCATCTTGGTGGGGCTGTTCGTAGCGATCACCGCGCCTGTTCTTGCGCCCTTCGATCCTTATGCGCAGAACACGGTGATCCGCCTTGCCCCACCGGACAGCGTGCACTGGCTGGGCACGGATGCCTTCGGGCGCGACCTGTTTTCGCGCATCCTTTATGGCGCCCAATCGACCTTGTTGCTGTTGCTGCTGGTGATTGTCCTGATGGCGCCGCTCGGCGTGCTGGTGGGCATCGTCGCTGGCTTCTTTGGCGGCTTCGTTGAGCGCGTGTTGATGCGGATCACTGACATCGTCATGTCCTTTCCCCGCATCCTGCTCGCATTCGCCTTTGTCAGTTTGATGGGTGCCGGCCTCGTCAATGGTGCACTGGCGCTCGCGCTCACACTTTGGCCGGCTTATGCGCGTCAGGCGCGGGCGGAAACGGCTGCATTGCGCCAGAGCGATTATCTTGCGGCATCGGAAATGCTCGGCATCTCCAGAACGCGCCTTCTGTTCGGCCATGTCCTGCCCATGGTTCTGCCTTCGGCCGTAATTCGGCTGGCGCTGGATCTTTCCGGCATCATCCTGGCTGCGGCAGGGCTCGGCTTCCTAGGCCTCGGCGTTCGCCCGCCGACGGCGGAATGGGGCTCTATGGTGGCTGAGGGAACGCAGGTGATCTTCGATCAATGGTGGATTGCGGCGGCACCGGGTGTGGCGATCCTCGTCACCTCGCTTGGCTTCAACCTTCTGGCCGACGGCTTGCGGGACGTTCTGGATCCTCGCCATGACTGATCCGATCCTCGATGTCCGCAATCTAAGCATCGCGCTGCCGAGCGATGACGGCTGGCGCACCATCGTTTCATCGATCTCGCTGACGATCGGGCATGAGATCGTGGCGCTTGTGGGTGAGTCCGGTTCCGGCAAGTCGATGACGGGCAGGGCGCTGATGGGCTTGCTGCCGCGTCATGCCAGAGTGACTGCCGATAGCCTGGCTTGCGAGGGCGAAGATCTTCTGACGTTGAGCGAGCGAGACTGGACGAAAAAGCGGGGAAATACGCTCGGATTGATGCCGCAGGATCCGAAAACCTCCCTCAATCCCGGTCACAAGATCGGTATTCAGGTGGAAGAAGCCCTGCTTTTGCACACAAAACTCCGAAAAACTGAGCGGCGGAAGGCGGCGATCGACATGCTGGCCCGTGTCGGGCTCACCGATGCCGACAGGATCTACCAGTCCTATCCCGGTCAGTTGTCGGGAGGCATGGCGCAGCGCGCGATGATGGCGGCCATGCTGGTCAATCGGCCACGACTTTTGATCACCGACGAACCGACGTCGGCGCTTGACCGCGATGTTCAGGCGCAGATCCTCGCCTTGCTTGGGGAATTGACGCGAGACTTCGGCATGGGTCTGCTTCTGATCAGCCATGACCTCGTTCAGGTTTCGCGCTTTGCCGATCGCGTGCTCGTCATGCGGCAAGGGCGGATCGAGGAAGAACTGGCGGCATCGGACCTGGACAAGGCGCGGTCGCCTTATACGCGCAGCCTCTGGGCGGCCCGACCCTCGGCAGCCACCTATGGCGAGCGGCTGCCGACTGGCGAGGAAGCTCGATGACCAGTGCGGTCGATATTCGCGGGCTCGACATCCGATTTTCAGGCGCGGCACGTGGTTTCCACGCCGTGCGCGATGTCAGCCTGGAGGTACGGCAAGGAGAAAGCTTCGGCCTGATCGGTCCATCCGGCTGCGGCAAGACCACGGTGCTTCGCGCGCTGGCCGGGCTCAACACGGACTGGACCGGCGAGATCAGCCTTTTAGGCGAACGGCTGGTGCCGGGCCGTCGGATTGCCGGTGAACTTCGCCGGCGCGTGCAGATGGTGTTCCAGGACCCTTATTCATCGCTCCATCCCAAACATCGGATCGGGCGCAGTCTGGGCGAGCCTTTGGCCTTGCACGGTTCCAAGCAGGTGGAGCGCGATATCGGCGAGGCTTTGCGGCAGGTGGGATTGTTGCCCGCGCTTGCCGATCGCTACCCGCATCAGCTTTCCGGCGGACAGCGCCAACGTGTCGCCATTGCGCGGGCACTGACGGCGAGACCCGATCTGCTTTTGCTCGACGAGCCGACATCGGCACTCGACGTGCTGGTGCAGGCGGGCATTCTCAACCTGCTCAACGACCTCAAGCGTGCTCGCGGCATGACTTTCGTGCTGGTGAGCCACGATCCCGGCGTGATCGCGCATATGTGCGACCGGGCTGCGGTGATGAGCGCCGGGCAGGTGGTGGAGCGGCTCGACCGGGAGGGTCTGATCAACCGCACCAACGCGCTGGCGCTCTGATTTCAGCTGCGCACCGTCAGGTTGAAGGCGGGCTGGCTTTGGATTGTGTTGCTGACCGTGCAGATGCTGCCTTCCGCAAGTTCAGCGATCTGCTGGCGAGTGGTATCGTCGAAGTCGCCCACAATTTGAAAATCGATGTCGAATCGGGCGACGCGTGATGGCTCGTCGGGAGCCTTCTCGCCTTTGACCTCGACCATGACGTCGGTCAGCTTGTCCAGGACCCCAAGCTTGCTTGCCGCCATGCGGGCGCTGATAGCGAGGCAGGCGGAGAGCGACGCATAAAGCAGATCGAGTGGGTTGAAGCCCGCTTCGGAAGCGCCGGTCTTGATGTCGATGGCACCGCCGGTTGCCGAAACCACATGCGGAAAGCCGGTGCGGCCCATCGTGGCCGTGGCGCCCGTCGGGCGAACCTTGATCTTCGGTGCAGTGCTCATGACAACCTTCTTGGAAGTTCGCATCCCATACGGACGCAGCCTGTAGAAGATAAGGTCGGCCGAGCGCTGCTGCCAGCGGATCATCGGTTTGAACCCAAGCCTGCTTTGCTGTAGGTCCACCCCATATTAGAAGTTGCACGAGTAGGAACCAATATGTCGGATCAAGATGATGCCTATGTCTATGACGAGGTAACGGGCGAGTGGCGGCCGGCTTCCGAGATGGCGGCGGCTGAGGCGAGTGCGGCAGAGGTGCGCGATGCTTCAGGCAATGTTCTGGCCGATGGCGACTCGGTTGTTCTGGTGAAGGACCTCAAGGTCAAAGGTGCCGGGCAAACGCTCAAACAGGGCACGCTGATCAAGTCGATCCGGCTGACCGACAATCCCGAGGAGATCGATTGCCGTCATGATGCGATCAAGGGCCTCGTGCTGCGCACGGAGTTTGTGCGCAAGCGCTGAGGCGCATTGGGATGCGGCCCTTCAGCGAGGTAGCCTCGTTCTCACGCATAAGTGTGACGCACCATTATCCATATGGCAGCAGCGATGGAGCCTCGCTGTATGCCAGAAATTCCCTGTTAGGGACTCCCTGCCAGTGATGGCGCAAGACGGGAACGTGCGCCTTGCTTGCCGCCATGCTCCCTGGCGCAAACCACGTGTTGAGCACTTTGCCTGCCTATGTTTTTGACCAGACATCTCCGCTACTGGCTCTTCATAGCAACTCTGCTTCTGGGGTTCTGCGGTGCGTCGGCCTTGATGCTCACGGAACTGCGCCGCGACAGCTGGACGATCGCAAACACCGGCGCGCGCAATCTGCTGACAGTTCTTTCGCAGGACATCGAAAGCAATATCGGCTCTTATGATCGTGTTCTGCTGAGCGTCGTCACCAAGCTCGAAGATCCCGAATTTGGAACGCTTGATACGCGGCTTCAGCAGTCCTTCGTGTTCGGCGCCACGCTGATCAAGCCCTATTTCACCAGCCTTCTGGTTCTGGACAAGGACGGCAACGTCATCCGCGATGCCGGCGGCGTGCCGCCCCGCGTCGACAATTTCTCGGACCGCTCTTATTTCCAGGCGCATGCGAACGACAAGTCGGTCGGCCTCTTCATCAGCACGCCGTTTCAAAGGCGTCTGACGGGCAATGACGAAGTGCTTGGCCTCAGCCGCCGGATCAATGCACCCGACGGCACCTTTGCCGGCGTGGTGGTCGGTACGTTGCGGCTGCAATATTTCCGCGATCTGTTTGAACAGGCCGAGTTGAAGTCGCACGACTCCATCAACCTGTTTTCGCAAACCGGCACGCTGCTGATGCGAAGCCCCTATCTGGAAGACCAGATCGGGCGCGATCTATCCGCAACGCCCAATGTGCGCCGCTTCATCGCGTCCTCATCCGGCAGCTTCTCCGGCGTTGCGGCGGTGGACGGCGTCACGCGGGTTTATAATTTCGTTCGGGTCGGCAATCTTCCGCTGATCGTCAATATCGCCCTGTCGCATGAAGATATTTTCCAGGCATGGCGCACGCAGGCCTTCTGGATCGGCGGCGTGCTTACGCTTCTTTGCGCCATGACGATGATGCTTGCCTTTGTGGTGCGGCGTGAATTCGTCAAACGTGCGCAAGCCGAAGCGGTAACCCGGCAAAGCGAGGCGCAATATCGGCTGCTGGCAGAGAATGCCACCGATCTGATCATACGGCTCGATGGCGACCTCGTGCGGCGCTATGTGTCGCCGGCATCCCACGCGATGCTCGGCCTCGATCCTTCGGAAATGGTGGGGCATCGTACTCGCGGAATCATCCATCCCGATGATTGGCCGACCGTCGAGAAGATGGTTGCCGAAGCACGCCGGACGGGAAAGCCGGCGGAAGCGATCTACCGCCTGCAGCACAAATCAGGCGCTTATGTCTGGGTGGAAGGCCGCTACAGTTTCGTTGCGGATGACGAAGGCTTCATTGTTGTTTTGCGTGATATTTCCACCCGCAAGTCAGCTGAGTTGAAGCTGGCGGCCGCACATGCCGAGCTGGCAAAGCGGGCGAACACGGATGGTTTGACGGGGCTTGCAAACCGCCGCCGCTTCGACGAGGCGTTCGAGGCCGAGCATGCCAAGGCCGTTGAACAATCCAAATCACTGTCGCTTCTCCTGATCGATGTGGACCGCTTCAAGCTGTTCAACGACACCTATGGCCATCAGGCCGGCGACGAATGTCTGCGCCGTGTCGCCAAGGCGATCGAAGCCTGTATCCGGCCGAGCGATCTTTGCGCGCGCTATGGCGGCGAAGAAATTGTGGTGCTTTTGCCCGGGAGTGACGATGCAGCCGCCTACAGGGTCGGCGAACGCATTCGGATGGCGGTCGAGAGCCTCGACATCCCGCATCTGGAGAATGAGTCCGCGGGCAAGCGGGTGACGATTTCGATCGGTTGCGCGACGCAGGAACCGGGGTCGGATGAGCCCGCCTTGGCGCTGATCGCGCAAGCGGATCGCCGTCTTTACGAGGCCAAGCGAACCGGCCGCAATCGCGTTTTGTCGGCATTCTCCATGCCGACGGCTTCCGAGCCGCCGAAACTGAAAAACGAACCCGCCCGCCTCGAAGTCGTCGAGACCTTTCTTGGCTCCGCACAGGAAAAAGGGTCGAGCAGCCTCGATCTGATTGCACGAAGTGCGGCCGAGCTTCTGGATGCGCCGATCGGCTTCGTGTCGCTTGTTGGAAAAGACGAGCTGACGCTGATCGGGCGTCATGGCCTTGGCATCAGCACGGTGCCGCGCGACATTGCTTATTGCTCGCACACGATTGCGGGCAGCGAGCCCATGGTGGTTTACGACGCGCTTTCCGACACGCGCTTCAAGGAAAACCCGCTTGCCCAGGGTGATGAAGGGCTGCGCTTTTATGCCGGTGCGCCTTTGGTTGATCCCGAAACGGGAGAGACCGTCGGGGCCGTTTGCGTTTCCGATTACAAGCCGCGTGACAACGTGACGGCATCCGAGCGGGACATCCTCAAGGATCTGTCCAAGCTCGTCATCGACGAGCTGCGATAAACGAGCGCTGCGCGGCCAAACAGCGCCGACGATGCGCCGGGCTTTTTCGATCAGCCAATAAAGCTTGTAGAACCCCTAAAGCGCAGCTATGCGGGAACGGACTTAAACGCGATCCGGCCGCTTATTTCAGGTATTGCTGAATAGAGTTTGCCGAATACTGCTTCTTAGCAGTGGCGCAATTCGAGGGTTCCGGGATCGATGTCTGTTTTCGGCGTGGCGGAAAGGCTGCGTTCTTCTCCTGCCCAGGCCTGGACCCTGTGTTTCGTGGCCTTCGCCATCTCGCTTGCCGCACGCTTCTTGTTCGACGACATGCTGCCGGCCGGTTTTCCGTATCTGACCTTTTTTCCGGCTGTGATCCTGACGGCATTCTTTGCGGGCTTGTGGCCGGGGATCGCCTGCGCCGTGTTGTGCGGGCTTTCGGCCTGGTACTGGTTCATTCCGCCGTTCAATAGTTTTCACGTGAATCATCAAAGCTTCATCGCCTTGCTGTTTTACGCCTGCATCGTGTCGGTCGACATCCTGCTCATTCAGTTGATGCACGGCGCGACAGAAGGTTTGCGAGCCGAGCGAGCCGTGACCCGCGAACTGTATGACCAGCAGCGCGAGATGGTGGCCCAGCTGAAGGACCGCGAAGAGCGGCAGCAGGTGCTGCAGAACGAGCTGTCGCACCGGATGAAGAACACGCTCGCCATGGTACAGGCCGTGGTCGGGCAGAGCCTGCGCCATGCACCGGACCTGAAAACCGCCTCCGACACGGTTTCCGCGCGCATCCTGGCGCTCGGCCGCTCGCAAGACATGCTGACGCAAAGCAATTGGCAGAGCGCGGACATCCGCTCCATCATCGAAGCGTCGCTCGTTCCGCATGTGGATCATCCCGGACGCTTCCAGGTGGATGGCGATCCAATCGAGCTCAACGCCACGCAAAGCATGGGCTTGGCCTTGATGCTGCATGAGCTTGCCACGAATGCCGCCAAATATGGCGCGCTGAGCACCGACTCCGGCACCGTAGGGATTGCCTGGAAACGACGCGAGGAGCGCCACTTCGAGCTTACCTGGAGCGAAAGCGGCGGTCCGGTTGTTGTTACACCAACGCGGCGCGGCTTCGGCTCACGCCTGATCGAGCGCGTTGTGCCCGGTTATTTCCAGGGGACAACCTCGGTGGACTACAGACCGGAAGGTCTGCAGGCAACGCTGACCGGCGTGGTGGAATCGCAGACGGTCTGATCTGCACGCACATGCATTGCTTCATGCGCGTGCATGTCATTGCTCCAGTTCAAGTGGCAAAATTAACGTATGTTATAATTGGCGCCCAGTTCATGAAGCGAACTTGCCAGCAACCCGAGCATGGCTGCGCCATTATTTGAGTTGGCGCGGTTTATAGTACTGAAATTAACTCGAATCTCATTTCAAGAGAACTATATCCGGTACAGCAGCAAGCCTGGACCCGCCGGATGCCGATGGAATTGTCTTCAAGCGACGAAGCTCTTCGCCAAGAAACCCTTCGACGCTACGACATCCTGCACACGCCGCCGGAAGGCTTTTTCGACAAGATCGTGCAGATGGCGGCTTCTGTTTTTCAGACGCCGATTTCGCTCGTCACGCTCGTGGACGACGATACCCAATGGTTCAAAGCCAGGGTCGGGCTGGATATATGCGGCACCGACCGCAGGGTTTCCTTTTGCGACCATGCTATCCGTCAGCCGGACGTGATGGTGGTGGGCGATGCGTTGGAAGATCCGCGCTTCCGCGACAATCCTCTGGTGACCGGGGCGCCGTTCATCCGCTTCTACGCCGGCGCGCCCATCGTTGCGCCCAATGGCTCTGCCTTGGGAAGCCTGTGCATCATCGATACCAAGCCGCGACCAAGGCCGAGCGAGCAGGAACTCGACTTGCTGCAGCAAATGGCCAGCCTGGTCATGCAGCAGTTAGAAACGCGTGTGCTGGAAAGCGTCAAGCGCGGCGCGATCGAACTGGCGCGCACGACACCCGATGCGGTCGTGGTAATCGGCACGCAGCGCGAAGTCATGTTCTGGAACAGAAGTGCCGAGCGTATTCTCGGCCGAGCGCGCGAGACGATCGTCGGGCGTTCCTTCGAGCAGATCTTTCCGGCCATCCAAGGCGACAAGTTGCAGGCCGCCCTTGAAGGCAGCCGCGATGCGCCGTTCGAGGGCTTCGTCATTCTCCCGGATGGATCAAGCCGTGCGATCGAGTTCACTGCGGCACCCTGGAACGATCATGGCCGCCCCTATGTGGGCTTCATGATCCGCGACATCACAGACCGTAAGAAGGCCCGTGCATCCTTGGAAGCAGCGCTGGAAATAGCGGAAGCCAGCAAGCGCGAGGTGGAAGACAGCCGGCGCTTTCTCGATGCGGTGATCGAGAACCTGCCGTCGGTCGTCTTGGCCAAGGACGAGGCCTCCCGTTATATCCTGGCCAACTCCGCTGCCGAGACGTTTCTCGGCGTGCCACGCAGCGCCATTCTCGGCAAAACGCCAGAGGAGCTGTTTCCAGCCTGGCGGGCGCAATACATCCTCGCCGAAGATGCGCGCATCCTCGGTTTGCAGGAAGGGCGTATCCTGGAAGAGGAATATCGCCACGCGACGCCGACGGGCGAACGGGTTCTGAAAACGAAGAAGCTGGCGATCCGCAGTAGAGACGGCCAAGCCAATCGCATCCTTGCGCTCGGCGAAGACATCACCGAGGAGCGCGCGACCGCGGCTCGGATCGCTTATATGGCGCATCACGACCCGTTGACGTCGCTGGCCAACCGGACGGCTTTCAATGAGCGTCTGGCGTCAGCCTTGCGGATGGCGCCCGAAAGCGGCGACTTTGCCGTTCTTTATCTCGACCTCGACGACTTCAAGAGCGTCAACGATACGATGGGCCCGCGCATTGGCGATGCCGTTCTTGCTGCTTGCGCGCGCAGGCTTCGCGCTGCGATCCCGGAAGAAGCGTTTCTTGCCCGTTTCGGCGGAGATGAGTTCGCCATCCTGCTGATGGGAGACGACCCGGACGCCAAGGCACGGGATCTGGCCGAAACCCTGCATCGAGCACTCGCCGAGCCGTTCGACATAGACGGCAGTTCGGTCATGCTGGGGACGAGTATCGGCATCGCAATCGCGTTGCGCCATGCGTCTACCGCGGAAGAACTCCTGCGCTGCGCCGACATCGCGCTCTATGAAGCCAAGCGCACGGGTCGCGGGACGCTGTGCTTCTTCGATCCCGATCTCGACCAGGTCACCCGCGATCGCCACGCGCTGGGCAAGGACCTGCGCGAGGCGTTGGCACGAGAACAGTTCGAACTCCATTATCAACCGGTCTATGCGGCCGTTCCGCGTCAGCTGATAGGCTATGAGGCGCTGTTACGCTGGCGCCATCCCGATCGCGGCATGATTTCGCCGGCCGAGTTCATTCCCATCGCGGAAGAAACCGGACTGATCCACCTCCTTGGCGAATGGGTGCTGCTTACCGCCTGTCGTGAAGCGGCGACCTGGCCGCAGGACCTGCAGGTGGCGGTCAATCTGTCACCGGCGCAGTTCAAGCGCGAAGGTCTCGTGACGCTTGTGCGGACTTGTCTCGAGGAAACCGGCCTGACGCCGGCTCGTCTCGAGCTGGAAATCACCGAGTCCGTGCTGCTCGACGAGACGCTGGCCAACTTCTCCGTCCTGAAGCAGTTCCAGAGCCTGGGCGTGAAGATTGCGCTGGACGATTTCGGCGTCGGCTATTCGTCGCTGAGCTATCTCCGCTCCTTTCCATTCGACAAGCTCAAGATCGACCGCTCCTTCGTCACCGAGATGCCATCGAGCAAACAGGCGGCGGCGATCGTAAGGGCGATAACCACGCTTGGCCATTCGCTGGGCATGATCACCACCGCAGAAGGGGTTGAGACGCAGGAGCAGCTCGATGCCTTGCGCCAGGAGCGCTGTGACCTGATCCAGGGCTACCTCTACGGGCGCCCGCTGCCTGCTGAGCAGCTCGTGCATAAGGGTGGACAGGGCGTCTGAGAGCATCCTGGAAGGCGCTTCCGGACGCGAATGGGGCTCCCCAACGGCTTCCGCAGCGTGACCATCGATCTGTCGCAAAAAGTTCAAATAGCCGCAAAAAGCGTGTTGACTCTCGTCGGGCGTCTGCGTAGAAAGCGCTCATCAACGAGGGCGG
>NZ_DAMBUH010000005.1:86816-89988 GCF_032053605.1 Tianweitania sp. | reverse complement strand
CGACCTGCGCCGCTTTTATCGTGGCCGGTGCCGGCGTTCCTGTTGCGAAGCACGGCAACCGGGCGTTGTCGTCACGGTCCGGTGCGGCCGATACGCTTATGGCGCTCGGTATCGACGTCGAGATCAGCCCCGCCCATATTAGCCGTTGCATCCGTGACGTCGGTCTTGGCTTCATGTTTGCGCCTGCGCATCACTCCGCGATGCGGCATGTTGGACCGAGTCGTGTCGAGCTTGGTACGCGGACGATCTTCAATCTGCTTGGACCTTTGTCGAACCCGGCGGGCGTTTCGAGGCAACTCGTTGGTGTATTCGCACCCGAGTGGGTCGAACCGATCGCGCACGTTCTGAAGGGACTGGGGGGGACATCGATCTGGGTCGTCCATGGGGAAGGCCTCGACGAGATGACAACAGCCGGCACCACGATGGTGGCGGCGGTGGAAGATGGTGTTGTCCGGACCTTTGATGTGACACCGGAAGACGTTGGCCTACCGAGGGTGCAACTCGAAGATCTTCGTGGAGGCGACGCCGAGCACAATGCAGCCGCCTTGCGCGCAGTCTTGGCCGGCGCGCAGAACCCGTACCGCGATATCGCTGTGTTGAACGCCGCCGCCGCCTTCATTGTCGCAAATAAAGTTGCGAACCTGGCGGACGGGATCGCGCTTGCCCGTGAGTCGATCGATAGCGGCAGCGCCCTTTCGATCCTCGAACGTCTTGTTGCGATGTCCAGCGAGAAGCCGTCATGAGCGACATTCTCGCAAAGATCGAGGTCTACAAGCGTCAGGAAATCGCTGCGGCAAAAGCTGCGTTGCCGTTCAATGAGCTGCGCGCTCAGCTTGCCGATGTTGATGCGCCTCGCGGTCTCCAAAAGGCCATTGAGAGCAAACGAGCAGATGGCACGTTCGCTCTGATTGCCGAGATCAAGAAAGCCAGCCCTTCGAAGGGCTTGATTCGTGCCGACTTCGATCCGCCATCTCTTGCTGCGGCCTATGAAGCAGGTGGCGCGGCGTGCCTTTCGGTTCTGACGGATGCGCCGTCTTTCCAGGGATCGCCGGAATACCTGAAAGCTGCGAAGCAGGCTTGCTCCCTGCCCGCTTTGCGCAAGGATTTCTTGTTCGACCCGTATCAGGTCTACGAAGCCCGCCTCTGGGGTGCCGATGCGATCCTCATCATCATGGCGAGCCTCAACGATGATGATGCACGCGCGTTGGAAGACGCTGCGTTGGAGGTCGGCATGGATGCGCTGATCGAGGTGCACAATGAAGCCGAGATGGAGCGTGCGCTGAAACTCTCGTCGCGGCTGATTGGCATCAACAATCGCGATCTGCGGACCTTCCATGTCGATCTCTCCGTTTCCGAACGGCTGGCTGCGGACTTCCCAAGTGATCGCCTTTTGGTTGGGGAAAGCGGGATCTTTACCCACCACGACTGTCTGCGCCTTGCTCGCTCAGGCATTGGAACCTTCCTCGTGGGCGAAAGCCTTATGCGCCAGCCGGATGTTGAGGCTGCAACACGGGCACTGCTGGAAGGCAGCGAAGCAATCAGGATTTCATGATGAGCACCCTCACCCATCTCGGCAGCAACGGCGAAGCCAACATGGTGGATGTCGGATCGAAAGCCGAGACGGAACGCACCGCCATTGCTGAAGGCTTGGTGCTGATGCGGCCTGAAACCCTTTCGATCATCATGGAAGGCAACGCCAAGAAGGGCGACGTCATCGCAACGGCGCGGATCGCGGGCATCATGGCTGCCAAGAAGACGCATGAGCTGATTCCCCTCTGCCATCCTCTCCTTCTCAACAAAGTATCGGTGGAGATCGAGGCCGATCCCGCATTGCCGGGTTTGCGCGTCACCGGTCTTGCGCGTGTGAGTGGCAAGACAGGTGTCGAGATGGAAGCGCTGACCGCTGTTTCCGTCGCCTGCCTCACCGTCTATGATATGGCAAAGGCCGTTGACCGCTCCATGACCATCACCAGCGTCCGGCTCGTGGAGAAGTCTGGCGGCAAGTCGGGAGACTTCCGCGCGGGAGATCAGTAAATGGCCCTTCTGCCTGTCCTTGACGTTTTTGAGCGCCTGCTTGGCGATGTTGAGAACCTGCCGGCAGAGTATGTGCCTATCGCAGATGCGGACAACCGAGTTCTTGCGACAGCGCTGGAAGCACGTCGCACGCAGCCACCCTTCGATGCATCTGCCATGGATGGTTATGCCGTTCGTGCAGAAGACACGTCAGACGCGAACAATCCGCTGGAGATCATCGGCGAATCGGCTGCTGGGCATCGATTTGGCGGAAGGATCGAGGCAGGTCAGGCTGTTCGCATTCTGACCGGGGCGCCGGTTCCGGACGGCGCGGACACCGTGTTGATCCAGGAAAACACCCGGCGTCTTGGCGATCGCCATATCCTCGCCACCGAGCCGGCTGTGCGCGGGCGAAACATTCGCCAAGCCGGTCTGGATTTCGCCGAAGGCGATATCCTTCTACTCGGCGGACGTTTGCTGGATGCCGGTGCGCTTTCGCTCGCTGCCGCAGCGAACCATCCTTCTTTGCCAGTGATCCGCAAACCTCGAGTGGCCATCATCGCGACCGGTGATGAGCTTGTTCTACCGGGTTCTGTTCCCGGTCCGGATCAGATCATCGCCTCGAACAGCTATGGCGTTGCCGTGATCGCGCGGGCAGCCGGCGCGGCGGTTCTCGACTTCGGCGTCGTTGCCGATGATCGAGCGAAGATCGCAGCCGTCGTTGCCGAGGCACGCCAGAAAGCGGACATCATCGTCACGCTCGGTGGAGCATCGGTCGGCGACCATGACCTCGTTCGTCCGGTTCTGGAAGCGGAAGGCATGCGCCTCGACTTCTGGAAGATCGCGATGCGTCCGGGCAAGCCGCTGATGTTTGGGAGACTTGACCAAACCCGCGTGCTGGGCTTGCCGGGCAACCCAGTCGCGAGCCTGGTCTGCTCCCACCTTTTCCTTGCGCCGCTCGTCGCCAAGCTCGGTGGACGTCCGCACAGTTTCGACATCCGCAACGCAACCTTGACGGCGCCGCTACGCGAGAATGACCAGCGCCAAGATTACATTCGCGCAACGTCAGAGCAGCGGCCGGACCGGATGGCGGCTACGCCCTTCGTACTTCAGGATTCGTCCATGCTGAACACGCTGGCTCGGGCGGATTGTTTGATCA
>NZ_DAMBUH010000005.1:50650-86806 GCF_032053605.1 Tianweitania sp. | reverse complement strand
CCCGCCGTTTGCGCCCGCCGCGGAAGCCGGCGATCTCGTCCAGGTCATGATGATCCGCTAGGCCGCAGCCTTTTGCGCCAAGCGCGCAAGCTGGGTCATGACGATCGCCGAGCCGGACAGCCGTTTGTCCGGCGTGGTCCAATCGCGAATGAAGACGATGCTTTGATCGGGCCGGATCTTGGCCTGCGAGCCCTGCTCCCCCACGAACTTAACAAGCCCCACTGGATCCGAGAATTGCTTCTCGCGGAACTGGATAACGACACCCTTCGGGCCGGCGTCCAGCTTTTCGACATTGGCCTGCCGGCATAGCGTCTTGATGAACACGATCTTGAGAAGATGCTGCACTTCTTCCGGCAAAGGTCCGAACCGGTCAATCAGCTCAGCGCCAAAAGCATCGATCTCCGAGGAGCCTTCCAGCTCGGCAATGCGGCGATAGAGGCTGAGACGCAGCTGAAGGTCCGGCACGTAGCTTTCCGGGATCATCACCGCCGTACCAACCGAAATCTGTGGCGACCAGTTGCCGTCCGCGACCTCGCCTGTACCCTTCAATTCTGCAACGGCCTCTTCCAGCATCTGCTGGTAGAGCTCGAAGCCGACCTCCTTGATATGGCCAGATTGCTCGTCGCCAAGCAGGTTGCCGGCGCCACGCAGATCGAGATCGTGGCTGGCCAGCTGGAAACCAGCGCCGAGCGTATCCAGGGATTGCAGAACCTTCAATCGCCGTTCCGCCGTTTGCGTCAGAAGGCGGTTGGCCGGCAGCGTGAAGAGCGCGAAGGCGCGCAGCTTGGAGCGACCAACGCGGCCGCGCAACTGGTAGAGCTGTGCCAGACCAAACATGTCGGCACGATGAACGATCAGCGTGTTGGCAGTTGGAATGTCGAGACCAGACTCTACGATCGTCGTTGCCAGCAAGACATCATATTGCCCGTCATAGAAGGCGTTCATAATGTCTTCGAGCTCGGTCGGCGTCATCTGGCCGTGGGCCACGGCAACCTTCAGCTCGGGCACGGCACCGGCCAGGAAATCGCTGACCTCCTTCAGGTCGGAAATGCGCGGCACGACGTAGAAGCTCTGCCCGCCGCGGAACCGCTCGCGCAGCAGTGTTTCGCGAATTACGAGTGGATCAAACGGCGAGATGAAGGTCCGCACCGCCATACGATCCACAGGCGGGGTGGTGATAAGCGATAGTTCACGGACACCCGTCAGTGCAAGCTGCAGCGTGCGCGGGATCGGCGTCGCTGAAAGCGTCAGCACATGCACGTCACTCTTCAGCTCCTTTAGGCGCTCCTTGTGCTTGACGCCGAAATGCTGCTCCTCGTCGATGATCAGAAGACCAAGCCGCTTGAACTGAATGGAGTTGGTCAACAGCGCGTGCGTCCCAACGACAATGTCGACCTTGCCTTCCGTCAGCTCTTTCTTGGTTTCGTTCAGTTCCTTGGTGGTTACCAGCCGCGACGCCTGACGAACTGTTACTGGAAGCCCGGCGAAGCGCTGTGAAAAGGTACGGAAGTGTTGGCGAGCCAGCAGGGTCGTCGGAACGACGACTGCAACCTGGAACCCTTCCATGGCTGCGATGAAGGCCGCGCGCAGCGCAACTTCGGTCTTCCCGAAGCCCACGTCGCCGCACACAAGACGATCCATCGGCTGACCGGTACCCAGATCGTCGCGGATGGCGTCGATTGCAGCCTGCTGATCTTCGGTTTCGTCGTATGGAAAACGGGCGGCGAACTCGCCGTAGACACCTTCCGGCGGCACCATGGCGGGAGCACCGCGCATCTTGCGCTCAGCAGCGACCTGAATGAGCTGACCTGCCATCTCAAGCAGGCGCTTCTTCAGCTTGGCCTTGCGCGACTGCCAGGCAACACCGCCCAGCTTGTCGAGCGTCGCTTCCGTACCTTCGGAGCCGTAACGCGACAGAAGTTCGATGTTTTCGACCGGCAGGAAGAGACGATCATCGCCGGAATAGCGGATCTCAAGGCAATCATGCGGCGCGCCCGCTGCCTGGATGGTCTGAAGCCCGACGAAGCGGCCAATACCGTGATCCGCGTGAACCACGATGTCACCCGCTGCCAAGGAGGCCACTTCGGCGATGAAGTCCGAAGCCTTCTTGCGCTTCTTGCGGCGGATCAGGCGGTCGCCAAGGATGTCCTGCTCGGCAATAACCGTCATCGTTGCGGTGGAAAAGCCTGCCTCGACTGGCAGCACCGCAAGGGCCGCCTGCCCCGGCTTCAGCTTCTCGACGCCGGCGAGACGATCCACGATGATCAGGTTCTCAAGCCCGCGCTCTTCGAGAATGGAACTCAAGCGATCAAGCGAACCGTCGCTCCACCCGGCGATCACCATGCGCTTACCGGCAGCGCGCTCGTCGGCAATGTATTTCGCCACTGCCTCGAAGACGTTGGCTTTCGGATCGGCGCGCTCTTCAGCAAAGCTGCGACCGCCATGCGAGCCCGCATGCAGCACCTTACGGCCGCCCTCCGGCGCATCAAACGGCGTGAACTCGATCGATAACCGGTCCTTCTCGGCTGCCGCAACATGGTCGGGGGTCAGGTAGAGCAGTTCAGGCCGTATCGGCTTGTACGGGACCGCGTCACCGAACTCCTTGCCGCTTCCTTGAGTTTTCCTCGCCTCGTAGTGGTCTGTCACCAGCGTATGGCGCTCGCTGATCGCCTCGCGTGCAAGGTAATCAAAAATCACAGGAACATCAGGAAGATAGTCAAATATACTTTCAACGCGATCGAAGAATAACGGCAGCCAGTGTTCCATGCCTGCAAAACGCCGGCCTTCGCTGATCGCTGCGTAAAGCGCATCATCTCGGCTCGGTGCGCCAAAGGTGGCGACGTAGTTCTTGCGGAAACGGCTGATGGTTTCCGCATCCAGCGTGATCTCGCTCATCGGCTGCAGCACGAATTCCTTGCGCTGCCCTGTCGTACGCTGATCCGCCGGGTTGAAGGCGCGGATGGATTCCAGCGTGTCGCCGAAGAAGTCCAGGCGTAACGGCTCCGGCGTGCCTGGCACGAAGAGATCAAGGATGCCGCCGCGCACAGCGAACTCGCCGACATCGCGAACCGTGCCGACGCGATCAAAGCCCTCGCTTTCGAGCCGGGCGATCAGACCCTTCATGTCGATCTGATTGCCGGGACGAGCCGAATAGGACTGTGCCGCCAAGATGTCCGCAGGCGGCATCTTCTGCAGCGTCGCATTGGCTGTCGTCAGGATCACCGCACGGTGCGGCTTCTGGCGTAGCGCAATCATCGCGCTCATAGCCTCGAGGCGCCGGGCGGCCGAGTCGACGCCCGGCGAGACACGGTCATATGGAAGACAATCCCAGGCGGGTAACTGAAGCACCGGGATCGTTGGGTCGACGAAAGCGAGCGCATCCGCAAAGGCCGGCAAGCGCTGGCCGTCGCGCGCAACGAAGATCACCGGGCCGCTGCCGCTTTCGACAACCACACGCGCCAAGGCAAAGGCTTCAAAGCCATCCGCAACGCCATCAAGCGTGATCGAACCGAGGTTGGATTTCGGCAGACCGAGTTTGGGAAGAAGCGTCATGAGGGAAATGCCAAGCCTTGCGAACGGGAGAATGCGACGACGCGCCGGAACATAGGGGTGTCGACCGCCTCCGGAGCGGTGCGTTCGCCAGTCATAAAGGAGAAGAGGTCGACATCGGGAACGTCCAGAAGCCGCTCATATTGTTCGATTTCTTCTTCGTTCAAGGTGCCAATTTCAGCATCGGCAAAACGACCGAGGATGAGATCCATTTCCCGTATTCCGCGGCGCCACGAACGAAGCAGCGCCTTCTTGGCGCGCGGATCGAGTCCGTCGCTGGAGCGGGTTGTGCCGGTCATGGATGAGGCCTTGATGCGTTGAGAAGCGAGTTTGAACGGCGATATAACGCGGCAAGAACGAAGTGTCAGCCTTCGTAACCCGGCAGCCGGCCTTATCTTGGAAGTTCAATCGGAAACGCTTACAGCAACATCATGCGTCCACCCAAACTCGATCCCCTGTTTGCTCCTGCGACATCGCTTGAAGGCGTTGGTCCTAAGCTCTCGGCATTGCTCAAGAATATAGTGCCTGTCGATGTCTCGGATCGGGAGGTTCGCATCGGTGACCTCATCTTCGTTCTGCCACAAGGCATGATCGATCGACGCAACCGACCTGGCATCGCCTACGCCCCAGAAGGTGCGATCGTCACGCTGGAAGTCCGTGTGGACCGGCATCAGCCGCCACCAAGCGGCAATCGATCTGTGCCATACAGGGTCTTTGCACATGATGACACCGGTGAGCTGGCGCTGACCTTCTTCCGCGGTCATGCCACATGGCTGGAGAAGCAACTACCTGAAGGTGAGACGGTCATCGTCAGCGGTCGGATGGAGTGGTTCAACGGCCGCCCGAACATGGTCCATCCCGACCACATCGCTTTGCTGGAAGATGCGGCATCCCTGCCGTTGCTCGAACCAGTCTACCCGCTGACATCAGGCCTTTCCGGCAAAGTCTTGCGCAAGGCATTGTCCGCCGCCGTCGAGCGAATATCGCCGCTTCCCGAGTGGCTGGATGCGAGCCTCGTTGCTCGCGAGCGTTGGCAGAGCTTCGACAGTGCTCTACGCGCGCTGCACCATTTCGAGGAGCCGGAGGATATTGCGCCTGAAAGCCCCGCCTGGCGGCGGCTGGCTTATGACGAGTTGCTTGCAAGCCAGGTCGCGCTGGCCCTTGTGCGATCGCGCATGCGGCGTCTGGCTGGACGGCCACTTGATGGTGATGGCCGAATTGTCGAGGCCGTAAAGGCTGCATTGCCCTATAGCCTCACCGGCAGCCAAGCTAATGCCCTTGAAGAGATTGAAGCGGATCTCGCAGATCCCGAACGTATGGTTCGGCTTCTGCAGGGTGATGTCGGTGCGGGCAAGACGGTTGTCGCTTTGCTTGCGATGGCGCGTGCTGCGGAAGCAGGCGGACAGTCTGCCTTGATGGCTCCAACCGAAATCCTGGCACGTCAGCATTATGCGACCATCGCACCGCTTGCGGAAAAAGCCGGTCTCACGACCGCAGTGCTGACGGGACGCGAGAAAGGCGCCGAGCGAGCCCAAATTCTTGCCGGGTTGGCGGACGGCAGCATCGATATCGTCGTCGGCACGCATGCGCTCTTCCAGGAGGGCGTCAGCTACAAGGATCTCGTTCTGGCAATCGTCGATGAGCAGCATCGCTTCGGTGTGCATCAGCGCTTGGCCATGACCGCCAAGGGTGCGGCGCCCGATATGCTGGTGATGACCGCAACGCCGATCCCGCGCACGCTCGTGTTGACCGCCTTCGGCGACATGGACGTGTCACGCCTGACCGAAAAGCCGGTGGGGCGTCAGCCGATCAAGACCGTCACACTGCCGCTGGAACGTATCGACGAACTTGTAGAGCGCATGCAGGCTGCCGTCGCCGATGGTCAGAAGATCTATTGGATCTGTCCGCTTGTGGACGAGTCCGAAGAAATCAAGCTGATGTCGGCGGAAGATCGCTTCAAGAAGCTTCAGCCTTTGTTCGGTGACCGGATTGGTCTGGTCCACGGCCGAATGAAGGGTGCCGACAAGGACGTGGCCATGGCTGCGTTTAAGAAGGGTGAGACACGCATCCTCATCGCGACCACCGTTATCGAGGTCGGCGTGGACGTACCCGATGCCACGATCATCGTGATCGAACATGCTGAGCGCTTCGGTCTGGCGCAGCTACATCAATTGCGCGGACGCGTCGGTCGCGGCTCGAAGCCATCGACCTGCGTCCTGCTTTACAAGGAGCCGGCAGGCGAAACCGCGCGCAAACGACTGAGCGTGCTGCGTGACACCGAAGACGGCTTCCTCATCGCCGAAGAAGACCTCAAGCTACGGGGCGAAGGCGAGTTGATGGGGACGAAGCAATCGGGCACCCCGGGCTTCCGTGTCGCTCGCTTGGACGTGCATTCCGATCTGCTGGAGATCGCGCGCGATGATGCGCGCTTGCTTCTGCAGCGCGACCCCGACCTCAAGTCGGAACGTGGCGAGGCTATTCGACACCTGCTGTATCTTTTCGGGCGCGACGAAGCCGTGCGTCTGCTACGAGCCGGGTAACGATCCTGCCGGGAGCTTGGCTTCCACATCCGCGCGTGACCCATGGAATTCGGGAGTGACCAAGCCGGCGGAAACCAGGAAGCGAACGGCCTCTTCGATAGACATCGAAAGCGGCACGACATCCTCCTCGCGCACATACATGATGTAACCGGTGGTGATGTTCGGCGTAATGGGCCGAAATACTGCCATCACCTTGCCTTCACGCTCAGCCAGCGCTGCGTTGATCTCTGAGTCCTGCTGCTTGGGAATGAAGACGATGGACCATGTGCCACGACGCGGCCATTCAACCAGCCCAACCTTCTTAAACAACTCGCTGCGGTTATCGAGTACCGTCGTGAAGATCTGCTTCAGGCCACGATAAACATTTCTGGCCAGGGGGATCTGATCGAGAATGCGCTCGCCGAACTTGAGGATCGAGCCACCGATGAAGTTGGCAGCGAGGAAGCCGACAAGCGTGATGAAGATCAATGCGACTACCAAGCCGAAGCCTGGGATGGCAAACGGCAGGTAGCTCTCAGGATTGTAGCGATAAGGAATGTAGGGCTTCACCCAGCTGTCAATGAGATGGATGAAGTACCAGGTGAGGTAGGCGGTGATCGCGAGCGGCGCGATCACCACGACGCCCGTCAGAAAGTAGTTTCTGATCCGCGCCATGCCGCGCGGCTTGATTGGATCCGCCATTGTGCCACCTGCCCCTGTGCGCTCCTTCTTAGCTGAGAACGCTTATCGGGCAAATGACAGAGGCGTTTGCGCGTCTGTACTCGGATCACTCCACAGTGACTGACTTGGCAAGATTACGCGGCTGGTCGACGTCGGTCCCCATGAACACGGCTGTGAAATAAGCCAGCATCTGGATCGGTAGAGCATAGACGATTGGCGCGATGATCTCCGGAACGTCTGGCAGGATGATCGTTTCCATCGCGTTGATCGTGGCCCGCCGCGCACCCTCGGTATCCGTAATCAGGATGATGCGGCCACCACGCGCGGCGACTTCCTGCATGTTGGATACGGTCTTGTCGAAGTTGCGGTCATGTGGCGCGATCACGATCACTGGCATGTCTTCGTCTATCAGCGCGATCGGTCCGTGCTTCAGCTCGCCGGCCGCATAACCTTCGGCGTGGATGTAGGAAATTTCCTTGAGCTTCAGCGCTCCTTCCATGGCCAACGGGAAGCTCGTTCCGCGACCAAGATAAAGCGCGTGCTTCACCTGCGAAAGCTCGCGCGCTAGCTTCTCGATCTGGTTATCGAGCTTCAACGCTGCCGTAGCAAAGCGCGGGGCTTCGGACAGGAAGCGGACGAGTTCGCGCTCCTGTTCAGGCGAGACATAACCGCGCTGCACACCGGCGCGAACCGCAAGAGCTGCTAGAACAGCCAGCTGGCAGGTGAAAGCCTTGGTCGAAGCCACGCCGATTTCCGGGCCTGCTAAGGTTGGGAAGATCGCATCTGATTCACGGGCGATCGTTGATTCCGGAACATTTACAACCGCCGCAATCGGTACACCCTGGCTGCGGCAATAGCGCAAGGAAGCCAGCGTATCCGCGGTTTCACCAGACTGGGAAATGAACAAAGCCGCGCTGTTGGGCGAGATCGGCATTTCGCGATAACGGAACTCGGAACCGACATCGATGTCGACCGGAAGCCGAGCGTAACGCTCGAACCAATAGCGCGCGACCGAGCCAGCCAAGAAAGCCGTGCCACAGGCGGAGATCGACAGTCGGTCGATCTGGCTGAAATCGAACGGAAGCGGGATGTCGCGGGTGCGTCCTTCAACGAAATCAAGGTAATGCGCCAGCGTGTGGCCGATCACTTCCGGCTGTTCATGGATTTCCTTTTCCATGAAGTGACGGTGGTTGCCTTTGTCCACCATGAAGCTGGTAGAGCGTGCCTTAGTTTGTGGACGTTCGATTTCACGGCCATCGATGTCGTAAATCGTAACGCCATTTCGCTGGATAGCAGCCCAATCGCCGTCTTCCAGATAGGTGATTGCGTCCGTAAAGGGCGAAAGAGCGACAGCGTCGGAGCCCAAGAACATCTCACCATCGCCATGACCGACGGCGAGTGGCGGACCGTTCCGAGCGGCGACGATCAGGTCGTCATGGCTGGGGAAGATGATGGCCAAGGCGAAGGCACCTTCCAGCCGTTTGATCGCCTTATGAGCGGCTTCAACCGGCGCGCTGCCGCGCTTCAACTCGCGCGAAATCAGGTGCGCGACGACCTCGGTGTCGGTCTGCGAGGCAAACACATAGCCGTCGGCGATCAGCTCTGCCCGAAGCTCGGCAAAGTTCTCGATGATGCCGTTATGGACGATGGCAACGTCGGTCGAAAAATGCGGGTGGGCATTCGTTTCGTTCGGTACGCCATGCGTCGCCCAGCGAGTATGACCAATGCCGATGCGGCCGCCAAGCGGTTCGGCCTCCAGCTTCTTCTCAAGATTGACCAGCTTACCTTCGGCGCGACGACGTTCCATTTGTCCATCATCGATGGTGGCGACGCCTGCGGAATCGTAGCCGCGATATTCAAGACGCTTCAGCGCATCCACGATCAATGGCGCGACTGGACCCCGGCCGACGATCCCGACAATTCCGCACATAAACTATCCCTCGAATCCGGCTTTAAATCCCAGCGTGATCTACGTTTATCGCCGGCAGTTAAGAAGTCACTTATGGTATCGAAACGTTGCAGCCATTCTGCATGCCGCTGCACCTATTTGGATGACGCTTCCTTGATGCTGCGCTGACGAGCCCTGAGGTCTTCGGCACGACCTTCGATCGTCTTCTGGCGTGCACGGCCGAAGGCCAACGCGTCGCCTGGAACGTCCTGGGTGATGACGCTACCGGAAGCCACATATGCGCCATCGCCGATGCTGACTGGCGCAACAAGAGAGGAGTTCGAGCCAATGAAGGCGTTTGCGCCGATCTCAGTCTTGAACTTGTTCATGCCGTCGTAATTGCAGGTAATGGTGCCGGCACCGATGTTGGATCCGGCTCCGATAGAAGCGTCGCCGATATAAGTAAGGTGGTTGATCTTGGCGCCCGGACCAACCTTGGCCTTCTTGACCTCACAGAAGTTGCCGACCTTCGACTTCTCGCCAAGTTCCGCACCTGGCCGGAGCCGCGCGAAGGGCCCGATCTCCGCGCCCAGGCCGATCGTCGTGCCTTCAAGATGCGAAAAGGCATGGATGGTCACGCCGCCATCCACAGTGACGCCCGGACCGAAAAACACATTCGGTTCGATGACCGTGTCTGAACCGACCGCCGTATCATGCGAGAAGAACACGGTTTCCGGCGCAATCAGCGTCGCGCCATCAAGCATCGCCGCCCGGCGACGACGGACCTGCCAGAGCGACTCCGCTTCGGCAAGCTCGACGCGGTTGTTGACGCCGAGCACACTCTGCGCATCGACCTCTGCAGCCACGACAGCAAGCCCCTGTTTCCGCGCAATGGCAACGATGTCGGTCAGGTAGTACTCACCCTTGGCGTTGTCGTTGCCAATCGCATCCAGCAGAGCCAGCGCATGGGCGCCGGCTATCGCCATCAAGCCACCATTGCAGAAGGTGATGGCACGCTCTTCTTCCGAGCAATCCTTGTCCTCGCGGATCGCGGTGAGCGCACCATGGCCTTCAATCAGGCGGCCGTAGCCGGCAGGCTTGTCTGTGCGGAAGCCCATGACCACAACGGTCGCACCGGATGCGAGCTTTTCGCGCGCGGTCAGCAAAGCGTCGGATTGCACAAGCGGTGTGTCGCCGAACAGCACGAGCACATCGTCATAGCCACGGCTGAGTGCTTCACGAGCAGCCAGAACTGCGTGCCCAGTGCCCTTACGCTCCGTCTGCACGAAAGTTTCCAGCAAACCTTCCTTCGCATCGATCGCGGCGCGGACCTCATCTGCACCACGCCCCACCACGACCGCAATGTCGCCAGCACCTGCACCGCGCGCGGCTGCAACGACGTGGCCAACAAGGGGGAGGCCTGCCACCTTATGCAGAACCTTCGGCAAAGCGCTCTTCATGCGGGTGCCCTCGCCGGCCGCAAGGACGATGGACAAACAGCTACGATCAGGCATGCGTCGGCTCCGCAACAAGGTGATGAAGCCCGTCTAGCGCAGCTCTCTTAAAAAAGGAACTTTCACACCGCTCGCTTCAGCCAAGACGGCCAAGAACCGGAAAACTCTCGAGGAGCCAGTAGGACACCGTCTGGATGCCTCCGGTCATGAAGGCCAAGCCAGCAAGGATGAGCAGCACGCCCATGACCTTTTCTATGCGCCCCAGATGAACCTTGAACCGCCCAAGAAAGCGCATGAAGGCACCGGAAAAGAAGGCCGCCGCCAGAAATGGGATGCCAAGGCCTAGCGAATAAGCGGCAAGCATCGTCGCGCCCTCTGTCAGCGTGCCGCGACCCGCAGCCAGCGTCAGGATCGGACTCAGCACCGGACCGATGCAAGGTGTCCATCCGAAGGCGAAGGCGAGCCCCATGACATAAGAGGCAAACAAGCTCGCCGGTCGTCCTTCCGTCTGAAACCGCGCCTCGCGCGACAGAAACGGAATGCGGATGACGCCGAGGAAGTTAAGTCCCATCAGCATGATGATCGCGCCGGAAACGAAGCCGAGCTCATACTTATAGGCGAGAAGCAGACGGCCAAAGGCCGAAGCTGTCAGGCCCAACAGAACAAAGACTGTCGAGAAACCCAGTACGAACGCCAGACCGGCGCTGGCCAAGGCAGATCGTTGTGCCGTGGGAGCCATCCGACCGTCGCGGAAATCATCGACGGTCACGCCAGCCATGTAACAAAGATAGGGCGGCACCAATGGCAGCACGCAGGGCGACAGGAACGACAAGGCTCCGGCTCCGACTGCGCTAAGATAACCGACGTCGACTGCCATGATCTGAAAAGTGCCCTGCTCGAACGTTCCGCATGGCCTATAGCCTAGATCAGGCCAACAGCCCAATGTGCCAAGGCGTCACGATCCTGTGGGTCGAACGAGCTGTTTTGAAGTGGTGAGCGCGATGGGACTCGAACCCATGACCTACAGATTAAAAGTCCGTTGCTCTACCAACTGAGCTACGCGCCCGGGAGCCGCGAAGCGGTCCGAAAGTGCGGCGGACCATATTCAGCGCCCTGGTAGCGGTCAACCGCCGATTCACGACTTTTGTAGGAAGATGCGATAGGCTGTGAACTGCCGCACGCTTGTCATCACATGTCATGAAATTTCAGTGCCGTTATTTCCATGCGCAGTGCTTGGCCTACATATGCCGCAAATCACCCGCAGCCTTCGGCTCGAAGTATTAGTTAGTTTGAATATTGTTCAGTGGCTTCTATAACATGGAACTAGAATTTGCCTGATGCCTCGGAGTTGCCGGCGCTCGACCTTTGTGCGCAAGAGCCGATCCGCATTCCCGGCGGAATTCAGCCCCATGGAGCCTTACTTTTCCTGGATGAAGCTGACTTCGCCGTTCTGCAATACAGCGCAAACGTGGATGCTGTTCTCGGTGGATTGATCGTTAATGACGGTGGCTCGAAGGTCATCGAGCCGGGCGCTTTCGCGTCATTGCATAGCGACCTGACGGCCTGGTTGAAGCGCCCGGACGACTCGTTCGAACAGTCGATCTTGATCGGTAACAACCGGCATCATGTGTCGGCGCAGCGGACGCCACAAGGATTGATGCTCGAATTCGAGCCGGCTTCGGCTCATGGTGGTAATGAAGCGCATTATGCAAGGCTTCGGCGCTTCGTCGATAATGCTGAAAGCTACCAGGGCACGCTGGAACTGGCGGATGCGGTGGCGCACGAGGTTCGCGATCTGACCGGCTTCAACCGGGTCATGATCTACCGCTTCAATGAGCAATGGGATGGTACGGTCATCGCCGAAGATGGCGACGGGACCCTGCCCTCCTACCTCGATCTTAGATTTCCGGCGACGGATATTCCGGTCCAGGCGCGTGAATTGTATTTGCAAAACCGCATTCGGTTGATCCCGAGTGCGACCTATGAGCCTGTTCCTTTGGTGCCGACATTTTCGCCGGTTGACAGGCAGCCGACCGATCTCGGCAGTTCTGCGCTGCGCAGTGTGTCGCCTATCCATCTCGAATATATGCGCAACATGGGTACAGCTGCGTCCATGTCGATCTCGCTGATCGTGGATGGGAAGCTCTGGGGACTTATTTCCTGCCACAATGCCGAGCCGTTGCATGTCCCTCCGCCGGTACGCAACGCTGCTGAATTCCTTGGCCGCATCGTTTCGCAACAGATTGCCGGCTTCGATCGGACGAATGAGAGCAGGCAGCGTCTTGGTTTTAAGCAGATCGAGACGGAACTGATTGCTTATGTCAGCCGTGCAGCGAGTTTCCAGCAAGGCTTGGTTGAGCGCCCCCGTCAGTGGCTTGGCATCACCAATGCGCAGGGCGCGTCGGTGATCACAGAAGACATGGTTCTGGCAACCGGCAGCGTTCCTCCGAGCACAGCCATGCGCGAGCTTGCCACTTGGCTGCACGGCCTGAAGCTCGACGGGCCTTATTCTACCGACAACCTGGCAGCTGTGTGGTCCGGAGGCAGTGCCATCTCTGATGTGGCAAGCGGCTTGCTGGCAGTGCCGATCTCCAGCCTGCATCCGAGCTTCATCATGTGGTTTCGTCCGGAAGTGGTTCGCACGGTCAACTGGGGCGGCGATCCAAAGAAGCCTTCGGTCAGCGAAGTCGATATGCGCATTCACCCGCGCAAATCCTTCGAGACCTGGAAAGAAAATGTGCGTGACCACTCCGCGCAATGGACGACTGCAGAGGTTCAATCTGCAGCCGAGTTCCGAAATGCCGTCGTCAATTTCGTGCTTAAGCGAGCTGAGGAGCGTGCAGAGCTGACGGAAGAGCTGCAGCGCTCCAACAAGGAACTCGAATCATTTTCCTATTCGATCTCACATGATCTGCGCGCGCCCTTCCGTCATATCCTAGGCTATGCGCAGCTGCTCGATGAGGAAGAGACGGAGCTCAAGTCGATCTCGCGCCATTATCTGACCGGTATCTCCAATGCAGCTCTGTCCGCTGGTCAGTTAGTCGACGACCTTCTCCGGTTTTCTCAGCTTGGACGCGCCAGCTTGAACATGTCGTCGATCGACATGCAGAAAGTGGCCGGCGAGGTGCGCCGCAGCTTTGACAACATGACCGAAGAGCGTCGTATCGAATGGCGCATCGGCACCCTGCCGGACGGTTATGGCGACGCTGCCCTTGTTCGCCAGGCGATCTACAATCTGGCTGACAATGCGGTGAAGTACACGCGCGACCGCGACCCTGCGATCATTGAGATTGAGGGCCACGAGGAACGCGATACCACTGTTTACACAGTGCGGGACAATGGCGTCGGCTTCGACATGGCCTATGGCGGCAAGCTGTTCCAGGTGTTCCAGCGGCTTCATCATATCGAAGATTTCGAAGGCACCGGCATTGGCTTGGCGCTGACCAAGCGGATCATCGATCGGCACGGCGGATCTATCCGTGCGGAAGGCAAGCTCAATGAGGGAGCATCGTTCAGCTTTACGCTTCCGAAGCCGAAAAAGGGGCGTGCGGCCAAATGAACCTGCGTCCGATCCTCTTAGTGGAAGACAATCCCGCAGATGTGGAACTGACACTCGCAGCACTCACGCGCAGCCAAGTTGCCAACCAAGTCATCGTCACGCGCGATGGCGTTCAGGCGCTCGATTACATCTTTTGTGAAGGCGAGTTCGCGGGTCGCGATCCCGAGCCGCCTGCCGTTGTCTTGCTCGACCTCAAGCTTCCGAAGGTCAACGGCCTCGAAGTTCTGGAGCGGGTCAAAGCGCATCCTGAGCACCGCAACATTCCAATGGTTATGCTGACCTCGTCTCGGGAAGAAAGCGATGTGGTGCGCAGCTACAGCAGCGGCGTGAACTCGTTTGTTGTGAAACCGGTTGAATTCAACGCGTTCTTCGAAGCGATCCGCCATCTCGGAATGGTCTGGGCTGTTCTGAATGAGCCGTTCCCGGCCAGGCAAACTTAAGATGCAGCAAAGTGTTTTGGCCGACTCATTGGAACCAGGCGCCCGCATCCTGTTGCTGGAAGACAGCAGCATCGATGCCGACCTGATCACACGTCAAATTCTTAAGCTAGGCCCGGACACCAGGATTGATCGCGCGGTCATCCGCCGCGATTTCGAAACGGCTTTGGGCGCCTCTCGGTATGATCTGATCTTCTCGGATTACTCGCTGCCGGATTTCACTGGGCTGGAAGCGTTCGGTGTCGCAACGATGCTGGCGCCGAACGTGCCATTTATATTCATCTCCGGCGTCATCGGCGAGAAGTTCGCGACGGAAGCCGTACGTGCCGGCGCCACGGATTATGTCACGAAACGCGATCTCGGGCGCATACCCGGCGTCGCCAAGCGTGCGCTTGATGAAGCGCGAGCGCGGCGGGATCGTGAAACGGCAATGCTCGCCTTACAGGAAAGCGAGCACCGCTTTCAGTTGATGGCGGATAGCGCCCCTGCCCTGATCTGGGCGACCGATGAGGTCGGTCGCTTCACCTTCGTCAACCGACGTTTTGAAACCGACTTCGTCACCACGATCCCGGAGATGATGGATGGTGGATGGGCGACGCTGATTCTGGCGGATGATCTTCCTGCCTTCACCGCTGCCAATCAGGAAGCGCTTCAGCGTCGCGCTGTACTGAGCGTTGAGGTCCGTGTCATCGACGGCGACGGACATACGCGTTGGCTGCGCTGTGAAGCAGCGCCACGCTATAGCGGGTCGGGCCGGTTTGTCGGTCACGTCGGTTGCGCCATCGACGTGTCTGGCATTCGCCTGGCAACTGACATGCTCGAAGCCGAGGTTGAAGCACGCACGCGCGAATTGGCGGAGAAAGAAGAAGCGCTGCGTCAATCCCAGAAGATGGAAGCCATAGGCCAACTGACCGGTGGTATCGCACATGACTTCAACAACATGCTGGCCGGGATCAAGGGCGGAGCGGATCTTCTGCGCAAGCGTCTAGCGACGGGCAAGATGGATGAAACAAATCGCTACATCGATATCATCACGTCATCCGCTGATCGCGCGGCTGCGCTGACGCACCGGCTTCTCGCCTTTTCGCGTCGCCAATCGCTGGACGTGGAGCGGACCGATCTTAACGAGCGAATCTCGTCATTGCTCGAGCTTCTGCAAAGAACGATTGGCGACAGCATCAATGTTGAAACGAAGCTAGAGCCGCGCTTGTGGCCGGCTTTGACTGATCGGAACCAGTTTGAAAGCGCCGTTCTCAATTTGGCCATCAATGCTCGCGATGCCATGCCGAACGGTGGTCAGCTGACAATTTCGACGTTGAACACGAAGCTCAACCTGGCACAGGCAACGAGCTTCGGTGTTGCGCCGGGAGATTACGTTCAGATCCTCGTGAGCGATACGGGCACCGGCATGCCGCAATCCGTGATCGATAAGGCGTTCGACCCGTTTTTCACGACGAAGCCCATCGGCCAGGGAACTGGACTTGGTCTTTCGATGATCTTCGGCTTCGCCAAGCAGGTCGGCGGACATACACGCATCTTGTCGGCGCCTGATGAGGGCACGACAGTGGAAATCTACATGCCTCGCGACACCAGTGTCGTTGCGGAGGCCGACGATAGTGA
Source organism: Tianweitania sp. (assembly GCF_032053605.1). Lineage (NCBI taxonomy): Bacteria > Pseudomonadati > Pseudomonadota > Alphaproteobacteria > Hyphomicrobiales > Phyllobacteriaceae > Tianweitania > Tianweitania sp. The sequence continues at coordinate 71,099 of NZ_DAMBUH010000005.1, read as the reverse complement.
GGACGAAGAAATGACGGTCGCAACGGGCAGCGGAACCATCCTGGTGGTCGAGGATGAAGTTCTCGTTCAGATGCTGATCGTCGATTACCTAAACGACCTCGGCTATGAGACGATCGAAGCCAATGATGCACAGCGCGCGCTATCGATCATCGACAGCGATCAGACCATTGATCTCCTGCTGACCGATGTCGGCTTGCCCGGCATGAACGGCCGCGAATTGGCGGAACGTGCCCGCACCTTTCGTCCGGAGTTGAAAGTGCTGTTCGCGACTGGCTATGCCGAAGGTGCAACCAGCCGCCAGGGCTTCTTGGCGCCTGGCATGGACATGGTCGCCAAACCCTTCGATCTCGACAGGTTCGGCGAGAAGGTGAATGCGATGCTGAAGATGGAGTTCTCCGGCACCGCGTGAGGCGCATCAGCCGACGACGATCGTCGCCTTGTTCTGCACGCGATTATACAGGTCGATCACGTCCTGATTGATCATGCGGACGCATCCGGATGACATGGCCTGCCCGATGGTCCACCATTCCGGCGAGCCATGCACGCGATAGCCGGTATCGACATTGTCCTTGTAGATGTAGTGCGCACGAGCACCGAGCGGATTGTCCAGCCCGCCCGGTTGTCCGCCTGCCCATTTTACGAGCTCAGGCTTGCGCGCGATCATCTCGCGCGGCGGCGTCCAGGTCGGCCATTCCTTCTTGTATTGAATGACCGCACGGCCGGACCAAAGGAAGCCTTCCTTGCCGATGCCGACGCCGTAACGAATGGCTTCGCCACCCGGCTGTACGAAATACAGGTGGCGCTCCTGCAAGTTCACGACGATCGTGCCTGGTGCCTCGCCAGTCGGGTCTTGGACGACCTGACGGCGGAACTCTCGCGGTACTTTCTCATAGGGAACGGCAGGCAGGACGAAGGGACCATCCTGCATAGACCCGTACATTGCCTGATATCCGCCCAGGGATCGTTCGACGCTGACTTTAGGCCTGATCGTACCAGTCGGGCTGAAATCCATATCGAAGGCAGACATATCGATGCTGCGGCTGCAACCGGCTAGACCGACTAGCCCCAAGCCTGCGAGCACGCCTCGCCGAGAAACCACTTCGCTCACAGGATACTCTCCAAGCCCGATGATGAGCGACCATGCGCGAACATGGTTGATGAATCGTTATGAACTTGATCGTGCTGGATGATCTCGATTGCGTGACCAGAACACTCAAAGGGAACAGAATGAATGCTCCATCGTTTTGAGATCCATAGGGACCAATGCATTTGCTCAGGAGGCAACATGAACAAGATTTGGAAATCCGTAGGCGCTGCGGCTATCTCCGCCATGATGGCGGCCACAACTTTCGTTCCTGCTCAGGCAGCGATGCAGGTTGAACGCCCGTCGGCTCCTGTGAGCAAGAACGTCGCTGAGCAGCCAGTTCAGGTGCAACATCGCCGTCATGGCGGTCACCGAGGTTATTATCGCGATGGTCGCGGCCGCGACTACTACAATGGTCACCGAGGCTACCGCCATTACCGCCACGGCTATCGCCGGCATGGTAACTCCTGGTATCCGGCTGAGGCCTTCCTCGGCGGCGCAATCATCGGAGGCGCGATTGCCAATTCGCAGTCCGCACCGCGTGTACGCTCTGGCAGCAGCCATGTTCAGTGGTGCTACGATCGGTATCGATCGTATCGCGCTTCGGACAACACGTTCCAGCCGAACAATGGCCCGCGGCGCCAGTGCAATTCGCCGTATTGATCATCTAAAAAAGGGCCTCTTCGGAGACCCTTTTCCTTATGAACTCTTGCTCAGCGTGCACGACCCGGCATTGCGCCAACCTTCAAGTTTCGCACTGCGCGTGGCATCATCCATCGTTGGGAGAAATGACGCTCGCATCGCAACTTCTTGGCAAAGCCTTCTTGCTCAGGCCGAAATCAGTCTTCGATAAATTCAGGCAGGCTGCTGAACGCCGCTTTCAAAGCATTCGACCAACCATCGGACACCGCGCGGTAGTACGGATCGTCCCCCCCGATCCGCTTGCGAAAACCAACCCGCATCGTGTCGCGCTCATAGAACATCATGTCGAGCGGCAGACCGACGGACAGGTTCGACTTCAGCGTTGAATCAAAAGAGACCATCAGGAGCTTGGCTGTTTCGGCAAAGCTCATCGCAGGATCGTAGGCACGCACGATGATCGGCTTGCCGTATTTCGTTTCGCCGATTTGGAAGAAAGGAGTGTCTTCCCCGGCTTCGATGAAGTTGCCTTCCGGATAGATCAAGAACAGACGAGGCTCGCCACCCTTGATCTGTCCGCCCAAGATGATCGAAGCGTTAAAATACGAATCGGCGGTCTGCCCGTCCGGCGACGATGTCTTGATGACCTCCTTCACCGTGTCGCCGACCAGTTTTGCTGTCTGGAACATCGAAGGCGCTTCGAGAAGCGTGCCGACTCGGTCTGAGGCAGCCTTCGAACGTTCGTCCAACATGCTCACGACGGCCTGTGTGGTTGCGAGATTACCGGCCGACATCAGTACGATGACGCGCTCGCCCGGCTCTTCCCAGACATGCATCTTCCGGAAGGTGGAAATGTTGTCGATGCCGGCGTTTGTGCGGGTGTCGGACATGAACACCAGGCCGCGATCGATCTTGAGGCCGACGCAATAAGTCATGAAAGTCCAATCCAACGAAGGTCGAGCAGATTACTGCTCGACTGTGACGTGAACTTCAAGGCGTTCTACCGCTTCTCCCAGCCTGAAGCCGGAAACAGGACAGGCATCGTTGTAATCGCGGCCCGTTGCCAGGCGGACATATCGTTCATCAGGCGAAATGCCATTGGCTGGATCGAAGGCGACCCAGCCGAGACCCTCGATATGCACTTCCGCCCAGGCATGGCTGGCGGCGTGTTTATCGCCTTCCGACATGAGGTAGCCGCTGACATAGCGAGCAGGTACTTCCAAAAGCCGTGCGGCGGACGCAAATATATGCGCCTGATCCTGGCAGACACCGGCCCCCTTGCGAGCAGCTTCTTCGCCCGTCGTAGAAACGGTCGTGCTGCCTTTCTCGTAAGCCACACGTTCAACGATCAGTTGAAGCAGCGCATGCATCCGCTGCAAGGGCGCACCATCGTCAACATCGGCGACAAGCGCCTTGATCGCATCGCCAGCCACGGTTAGCGGCGTTTCCTGCCTGAACAGCCAAAGGGGCGTGTAGCCGCGATGAGGACCCGAGACGCCCGATCGATCGATCGTCTCAATTACGCCAGTTGCCGTTGCGCTGAGACTTGTCTCCCCCGAATCAACACTGACCAGACGCGTGACATTGCCGAACGCATCCGTGTAACCGGCCTCTTCCGTCGCACCGCTGATATCGAGCGACCAACTGAGAACACGCTGGCTATGACCATCTGTGGGGATCAGCCTCAGGCGCTGTAAGGCATAGGCATTCGGCTGATCGTAGGCGTATTCGGTCTTGTGGGTGATCTTCAGGCGCATCGATCAGGTGAACCGGTAATTGTCGGCTACAGCCTGGCTGAAGCGCGCATTGTCATCGATGAAGCCTTCGAGATACTCGTGCAGCCCGTAGTCGAAGACATCTTTGATGGAGCCGACCTGCAGCCGCTCCAGCACCTTGACCGCGATGTCATAGCTCGGATGCTGCAAACCGTAATCTTCCGATAGTTGCCGCAAATCCTCGACGATGCCGCGATAGCAGAAGGCCAGCGAGCGGGGCATGCGGGGATTGAGGATTAGATAGTCGGCAATGAGCGTCGGCTTGTAGTCGGCTTCGTAAACCCAGCGATAGGACCGGTGGGCCGAAACCGAGCGCAGGATCGACTCCCATTGGTAGTTGTCCAGCGACGAGCCGACCCAGTGCACTGAGGGCAGTAGAACATAGTATTTGACGTCAAGAATGCGCGCGGTGTTGTCGGCGCGTTCGACGAGCGTACCGAGCGACGCGAAATTGTAGATCTCGTTGCGCAGCATCGTGCCCTGGAAGGAGCCACGGAACAGCGCCGTGTCCCGCTTGATCGCGTCGAGAACGCTCGGCAACTCTCGCTCGTCGATCGGATTGGCGAGGAGCCGCTTCAGCGACATCCAGGCTTCGTTCAGGCTTTCCCAACATTCCCGGGTCAGTGCCGTTCGCACCATTCGCCCGTTCATGCGCGCCGTTTCAATGGACGACACCACGCTGGATGGGTTGGAGGTGTCGCGCAGCAGAAAGTCCGAGACTGTGGCGGCAGTAAATTCGTCGTGCCGTTCGCGAAACGCGGCTTCTGCCCCCGCGCTCACAACCAAGGATGTCCATTCCTCGGCCGAACTGGTGGTTTGCGTCAGTGCCAGGCGCAAGCCCGCATCCAGCAAGCGCGCCATGTTTTCGGCGCGCTCGATATAGCGACTCATCCAGTAAAGACCGTTGGCGGTGCGTCCGAGCAGCATCTAATCGTCCAGGATCCAGGTGTCTTTGGTGCCACCGCCTTGCGAGGAATTGACCACGAGCGAGCCTTCCTTCAGCGCCACGCGCGTAAGTCCGCCAGGTACGATCTGGATGCGGTCCGAGACGAGCACGAAGGGCCGCAGATCGACATGGCGTGGAGCGAGACCAGCTTCGGTCAGGATCGGCACGGTGGAAAGCGAAAGCGTGGGCTGGGCAATGTAGTTTGAGGGTCTGGCTTTGAGCTTTTCGGCAAAAGCCTCCCTCTCCTTCTTCGACGCCGCCGGGCCGACCAGCATGCCGTATCCGCCAGAGCCATGCACTTCCTTGACCACCAGCTCATGAAGATGCTCGAGCACGTAAGACAGGCTCGATGGCTCCGAGCAGCGGTATGTCTCGATATTCGGAAGCAGCGCCTTGCGACCGGTATAGAACTCGATGATCTCCGGCATGTAGGAGTAGATTGCCTTGTCGTCGGCGATCCCCGTGCCTGGCGCATTGGCGATCGTGATCTTGCCGGCACGGTACACATCCATGATGCCCGGCACGCCGAGCGCCGAGTCAGGGCGAAATGTCATCGGATCAAGGAAGGCGTCGTCAACGCGGCGGTACAATACATCGATTCGCTTGTACCCTTGCGTCGTTCGCATCGCGACATGGCCATCGATGACGCGCAGATCCTGCCCCTCGACCAGTTCGACGCCCATTTGGTCGGCCAAGAACGCATGTTCGAAATAAGCCGAGTTGAAGCTTCCTGGTGTCAGAACCGCAATGCGCGGCGACCCTTCGCAGTTCTCGGGTTTTACGGCAGCCAGCGATTGCCGCAGAAGTTGCGGATAGTTGGCGACCGGCCTAACCTTGATGCGCTGGAACAGCTCGGGGAAGAGCTGCATCATCGTTTCGCGGTTTTCCAGCATGTAGGAAACGCCGCTGGGTGTGCGCGCATTGTCTTCCAGCACGAAGAACTCGTCTTCGCCGGTACGCACGATATCCGTGCCGATGATGTGGGTGTAAACGCCAGCTGGCGGCCGCACGCCGATCATCTCTGGCAGGAAGGCCTCGTTGTTGGCGATCAGCTCCTTTGGGATTCGCCCGGCCTTGATGATCTCCTGGCGATGATAGATGTCGTCCAGAAAGGCGTTCAGAGCCTGTACACGCTGTTCGATGCCCTGCATCAGGCGCCGCCATTCCTGTCCGGATAGGATGCGCGGCACGATATCGAACGGGATCAGGCGCTCGGCTGCCGCATCTTCTCCGTAAACGGCAAAGGTGATGCCGGTCTTGCGAAAGACACGCTCGGCATCCTGCATCTTTTCCGTGAGACGGGCCGGATCCTGCTCGTCGAGCCAAGCCTGGTATTTCTGGTATGGCTGACGCAGTCCGCTGTTTTCCGGACGCATCTCATCGAATGCAACCAAGCTTCCACTCCCTACTTCCACGCATTTCAGAGAGTTCCCGGCTAAAAAGCAAGCACGACGTTAGTCTGGCAACTTAAAAGGCGCGAAAGGTGACGATGGTCCGCGTATCGCGGATACCCGGTAGGATCTGGATCTTCTCGTTAACGAAGTGGCCAACGTCGCCGCCGTCCTCGATGTAGAATTTTGCGAGCAGATCGAACTCGCCGGCAGTGGAATAAACCTCGGACGCCAACTCGGCATCCGCGATGGCGCGCGCCACTTCGTAGGCTTTGCCGAGCTCACATTTGATCTGAATAAAAAACGCCTTCATCGCGCCCCCTGATGTCTGATGCGATACGCGCGAAACCCAGCGCGGGTTCCTCACGTAACTCATAATCGGAAATGACCAGTGTCCGCGCTAAACTCAGGTAGAACAAGGGAGAACACCAGTGCATCGCTTGTTTATAGCTATCCTTCTACTTGGAACAGGTAGTGCGTCTGCATTCGCAGGCGAACCCGAAATCAAGGCAGCACAAAGCGTGATCCAGCGTCAAATGTCGGCATTTCGTGGCAACCGCGACGCCGAGGCTTACTCCTTCGCATCACCGATGTTGCGGATGAAATTTCCGAATATGGGGATCTTCATGTCGATGGTCCGCCAGGCTTATCCCATGGTGCACAATCCCGAGCATTACGCTTTCCGCAGCTCGAAGGAGGTGGGCGACCAGATCCAGCAGGATGTACTGATCATCGGCGCGGACGGAAAAGACTACGTCGCCACCTACACGCTGCAGCGGCAGCCGGACGGAAGCTGGCTCATCAATAGCGTCACACTGCGTGCCGGCAGGACGCTGAGCACGTAACGGCAAAATTGATGTAGCTGGTTTCTTTTTGGTTGGTCGCCCGCAGTGCTAGAGATGAACGGGAAAGGGTGAGACTCGGCTGGGCGAGCCTCGTTGATCGTGGCGCTGGACATGCTTGTAACGGAAGGGGCTGCTCGCGACAGTCTGCGCAATCGCCAATTGGCGGGGATGTTGGCGGCTATCGCCGGTGGCTTGAACGCGGCCGCCTTCCACGCGGTCGGCTTCTTCGCGGCCAACATGACCGGGAATGTATCGCTTCTATCCGATCACCTGGCGATTGCGGATCTTGGATTAGCCGGCTTCTTCCTGCTGATCGTGCTGTCCTTCGTCACTGGGTCGGCACTTTCGACGCTACTGATCAACGACGGGCGCCGGCGCGGCAACGCGGCCATCTACGCCCACAGCATCCTGCTTGAAGCCATTATTCTTGCTGCGGTCGGCATCGTCGAACTACTTCGTGGCGGACCGCCCTCCGTCGATTTGACAGTGATCAGCCTTAGCTTCCTGATGGGCCTTCAGAACGCAGTGGTGACGCGGATCTCTCAAGCACGCGTTCGTACCACCCATGTCTCGGGTATGCTGACCGATATCGGCATCGGCTTGGGCATGCTGATCGACATCGCACGCGGTACCGAACCGAGCGAGAACGCCGTCGAGATTCGCACACGCCTGCGGCTGCACATCGAGACGGTTGCAGCCTTCTCGCTCGGCGGCGTGTGCGGCGTGGTGTTGTATCAGCTGATCGGCACCGGCTCGCTGCTGGTCGCGGCCGCCCTGCTGCTGGCGATTGGCTGGCGAGCGGTTCTTCGTACCCGCTCGTCAACCACGGCCTAGAGCGGCGGAATATCGCCGCGCGCCCAGCCTTCGGTCGCATGCTCGGCGAATGCCACGAAGCGACCCTCGCCAATTGCACTGCGTATACCCTGCATCAGATGCTGATAATAAGCGATGTTGTTCCAGGATAGCAGCATCGCGCCCAGCGCCTCCTGCGAGCGCACGAGATGATGCAGGTAAGCGCGGGAATAGTCCCGGGCCGCCGGGCAGTCGCTTTCCTCGTCCAGCGGTCGATGATCATCGGCATGCCTGGCATTGCGCAGGTTCACCCGTCCTCGACGGGTGAAGGCAAGACCATGCCGGCCGGCGCGTGTCGGCATCACGCAGTCAAACTTGTATATTCCGGGGGCCACCGAGGCTTGTCGGCAGGCAAGACAGGGCATGTCACGTCGAGCATTTCCAGCATGACATGCTGCGGTTCGCCGACAGCAAGACCACCAACCGAATAGCCTTTCAGATCCATAGCTTTGAGCGCTGATGCCGAGCGCTCGCGCAGAACCGGCTCCGCCCCACCCTGTACAATGCCGAACATCGCACGGCCCGGCTGGTCGCCGAAGGCCGTCTTGCAACGCTCCGCCCATCGCAGCGACATCTCCATGGCCCGCTCGACATCCGCGTAAGGCGCCGGCAGTGCCACGCATTCGTCGAGCTGCATCTGAATGTCGGAGCCAAGCAGGCCCTGGATCTCAATCGACCGTTCGGGCGACATCTCATAGCGTGCACCATCGACATGAGAGCGGAAGGTCACGCCCTGCTCCGTCAGCTTGCGCAGCTTTGACAGTGACATGACCTGGAAGCCGCCTGAGTCGGTAAGAATCGGGTGCGGCCAGCGGGCAAACACATGCAACCCGCCCAGACGCGCCACACGCTCGGCGCCGGGCCGCAGCATGAGGTGATAGGTGTTGCCGAGAATGATGTCGGCGCCCGTTCCACGCACCTGATCCATATACAGCGCCTTGACGGTCGCTGCCGTGCCGACCGGCATAAAGGCAGGTGTGCGTACGGTGCCACGCGGCATGGTGATGGCGCCAAGGCGCGCGTTGCCGTCTGTCGCTTTAAGCGCGAACTGAAAGGTCTCGCTCATGCCAGCACGCCCTGATCGTCATTACGGAACAGCAGGCTGGAATCGCCGTAGGAATAGAAGCGATAGCTGTCGCTGATTGCATGCGCATAGGCGTCATGCATGGTCTGGAAACCTGCAAAGGCGGACACGAGCATGAAGAGCGTCGAACGCGGAAGATGGAAGTTCGTCATGAGGATGTCCACAGCGCGGAAGCGGTAACCCGGCGTGATGAAAATGTCTGTAGGACCCTGCCACGGCTGGATTGAACCATCTGCATCTGCCGCGCTTTCAAGCAGCCGCAGAGAGGTTGTGCCAACGGAAACGATCCGACCTCCTCGAGCGCGCACGGCGTTCAGCGAAGCGGCCACGTCCTCCGTCACCAACCCAATCTCGGCATGCATCTTGTGGTCGGCGGTATCATCCGCCTTCACCGGCAGAAAGGTCCCTGCCCCGACATGCAGAGTCACGAAATGGCGCGAGATGCCCGCTTCATCCAAAGCAGCCATCAGCTGCGGCGTGAAATGCAGACCGGCGGTTGGTGCGGCGACGGCTCCCTCTTGATCCGCATAGATCGTCTGGTAATCGGAACGGTCGCGTGCGTCCTCAGGACGCTTAGACGCGATGTAAGGCGGCAGAGGAATATGGCCGACAGTGTGCAGCGCTTCATCGAGGAAAGCGCCCGCAAGATCGAAGGCGAGTTCGACCTCGCCCGCCTCGCCTTTCTCGACGACCGTCGCGTCCAATGCGCCGATCATGCAGGTGTCAGCGGAGTGGCCGAAGGCAATGCGATCGCCCACAGCAAGCCGCTTTGCCGGACGCATAAACGCCCGCCAGCGGTCTGCTGCGACGCGCATGTGCAACGTCGCGTCTACCGCGCATTTATTCTCGCCTCGGCTGCGGATGCCGTGCAGCTGAGCGGGAATGACCTTGGTGTCGTTGAATACCAAGGCGTCGCCGGCACGCAGCAGCTTCGCCAGATCGAAAACGTTGCGGTCCTCTAAGCCCACATTCCGCCCGACAACGAGCATGCGCGCGCTGTCGCGCGGATCAGCAGGCCGAAGCGCGATGGACTCATCAGGCAGGTCGAAGTCGAAAAGATCCACCTTCATCAGGTGAAACGGATCATCAAGGCGCCGGACAAAAGGAGTAGAGCGCCCATGATCCGGCCCATGGATATCTCACGCACGGCAAGACCGAGGAACCCGATGCGATCAAGAAACATGCTGGCAAGTAGCTGTCCTGCCACTAAGAATGCCATCAGCGCCGCCGCGCCAAGACGCGGGATCAGCAGGATCGACGTTGTGACGTAAACGGCGCCAAGCAAACCGCCGGCTACGAATAGCCAGGGTGCTGGCGCACGGAAATTCGGCGCGGTGCCCTGCACGCGCGTCATCACGGCTGTTGCGATAATGAGCACCAGTGTTCCGGCAAGGAACGAGATGCAGGCAGCCGCAATTGGCATGCCCAAGCCCCGACCCAGCTGGGTGTTGATCGGGGCTTGAAAGGCGATGAGCGCTCCGGACACGATGCCGAGCAGTGACCAGAGCAACTGCGTCATAAATTAAGCCTCAGGCGGCGACGTCGGCCGCAACCTTGAGCGACGTGATCTTGTCGGGATCCTGCACCGGCTCGCCCCGCTTGATCTGGTCGACATTCTCCATGCCCTCGATCACCTGGCCCCAGACGGTGTACTGGCGGTTCAGGAAGGCAGCGTTTTCGAAGCAGATGAAGAACTGCGAGTTAGCAGAATTCGGGCTCTGCGAGCGGGCCATCGAGCACGTGCCGCGACCGTGGTTCATGTTGTTGAACTCGGCCTTCAGGTCCGGCTTCTCCGACCCGCCCATACCGGCGCGCGACGGATTGAAGCCGGAAGTCGTGGAGTTGCCGAACTTCACGTCGCCGGTCTGCGCCATGAAGCCGTCGATAACACGGTGGAACACGACGCCGTCATAAGCACCTTCACGGGCAAGTTCCTTGATGCGGCCTACATGGCCGGGAGCCAGGTCCGGGAACAGTTCGATAACGACCTTGCCCTTCGTGGTTTCCATCACCAGCGTGTTTTCTGGATCCTTGATCTCAGCCATGTGAGCTCCTTCTAGTGGGTCGCCGGGATCGGCGCCGCTTGCTTGATCTGGTTACTTGGCGTCGGCAGCGATGCGCGCCTTGACGATACGATCAGGCTCGGAGACCGAACCATTATCCGAAGGATCGCCGCGCTTAATCGAGTCGATCAGGTCCAAGCCCTTCTCGACCTTGCCGACGATCGTATAGTCGCCGTCCAGCGGAGGTGCCGGGGCGAACATGATGAAGAACTGCGAATTGGCAGAATCCGGGTTCTGAGACCGCGCCATGCCGACCGTGCCGCGAACGAAATGTTCCTGCGAGAACTCTGCCGGCAGATCCGGGAGTTCCGAGCCGCCGGTGCCAACGGCCGAAGCCTTGTAGCCTTCCTTTAGGTCACCATACTGCACGTCGCCCGTCTGCGCCATGAAGCCTTCGATCACACGATGAAAGGCAACATTGTCATAGGCGCCTTCCCGGACCAAGGTCTTGATCTGCTCCACATGCTTCGGTGCAATATCCGGCCGAAGTGCAATGGTCACGTCACCGTTTTTCAGGGTCAGCACAAGAGTATCCTGAGGACCGGCCGCAAGCGCCGGAGCGCTTCCAACGGCCGACGACAAAGCTAAGGCAAGGGCCAGCGAAGCGAGCCTGAACGTGCGCATAAGACTGTCTCCCGAAATCATTTCTTGAACTTGGCTTCCAGCGCGGCTGCGACAGAAGCTGGGACGAAGGGCCTAATATCGCCGCCCATCGCGGCTATCTGCCTGACAAGTGTGGCAGTTATTGTGCGAACGGAAGGGCTGGCCGGCACAAAAATCGTCTGCAGCTCCGGCGCCATGGTTTCGTTCATACCCGCCATCTGCATTTCATAGTCCAGATCGGTGCCATCGCGCAGTCCACGAATCATGATTCCCGCGTCATGCTTGCGCGCTGTGGCAATGACTAGACCTTCAAAGGCAATCACGGACAACCGTTCTGCGGTCGAACCGAGTTCGTCGCGGGCAGCGGTCTCGATCAGCTTCACCCGCTCGTCGAACGAAAAGAGCGGCGTCTTGGAAGCCTGGACGCCGATCGCAACCAGGACGTTGTCTGCAACGGTAAGCGCGCCCTTGAGAACATCAAGGTGTCCGTTGGTTAGAGGATCGAACGATCCCGCATAGATGGCCACGCGCTGTGTCATGGGGCGCTTCTAATCGGGCATCCGGACAAAGGCAAACGGGTTCGGAGATCGCGCACAAGCAAACTCACGGAACCGTGACGATTGCTGTTTTGAAGAAAGTAAAGGCCGATTGGAACCGATCAGAGATCAATGTGTTCTTGGAGCAGGAGAACAAAGCCATGATGATCTTGATGCTCGCCGCCGCTATGACCATTGCGATGCTGATCGCGACCGTGTTCGGCCTCCACCAGGAAGCACAGCATGTGAAGCAGACGGTGAAGCGCAACCGCATGAACCGCTTTGGCCCCAACTTCCAGCAGCCTTACCGCTTCAACTAAGAAATCCCTGCCCTCCAGCAGATGAAAAAGGGACGCCCGCTCGGGCGTCCCTTTTTTTTGTTCTAACGAAAGCGTATTTCGCTATTCGATCTCGGCAACTGGCGCTGCGTCCTCGCCATCCTCGACCTGAGGCTCTGAGATGCGCTCGACCGACACGACGCGCTCATCCTTTGCCGTGACAAAGACCTTGACGCCCTTCGTGGCTCGGCTCGCCATTCTGATGCCTTCCACCGGTACCCGGATCACTTGGCCGCCATTGGAAACCAGCATGATCTGATCGGTGGTTTCCACAGGGAAAGCTGCAACCAGTCGACCGATCTCAGCAGTCTTCGATACGTCGGTGGCGCGGATTCCCTTGCCGCCGCGACCTGTGACACGAAAATCATAGGACGAAGAGCGCTTGCCGTAACCACGTTCGGTAACGGTCAGCACCATCTCCTCACATGACTTCAGTTCCTCATAACGTTCGTCTGCAAGGTCGCCTTCAACGGCAACATCTTCGGTCGGTGCAACGATTTCCTCATCGTCTCCAGTGAGCGCACGGCGTTCACTGGCAGCGCGGCGAAGATAAGCGACCCGTTCCCAAGCTTCCGACTCGACGCCATGCAGGATCGTCATTGAGATCGCACGATCGTCCTCGGCCATATTGATGCCGCGCACGCCAACCGAGTTGCGGCTGGAGAAAACGCGAACATCGCCGACCGGGAAGCGAATGCACTGGCCGGATGCTGCGGTGAGCAGAACATCATCACTATCGGTACAGGTCGCGACGCCCAGAATTTCGTCACCCTCTTCTTCCAGCTTCATCGCAATCTTGCCGTTGCGATTGACCTGAACGAAGTCGGACAGCTTGTTGCGGCGGACGGTGCCGCGCGTGGTGGCGAACATGACATCCAGGTTGCCCCAGCTATCCTCGTCCTCCGGCAGCGGCATGATCGTCGTGATACGCTCGCCCTGTTCCAGCGGGAGCATGTTGATCAGCGCCTTGCCGCGCGATTGCGGATTGCCGATCGGCAGGCGCCAGACCTTTTCCTTGTAGACGATGCCGCGCGAGGAGAAGAACAGCACTGGCGTATGGGTGTTCGCAACAAACAGCCGCGTGACGAAGTCTTCGTCGCGCGTCGACATGCCCGAACGCCCCTTACCGCCGCGACGCTGGGAACGGTACAAGGAAAGCGGCACGCGCTTGATGTAGCCGGTATGGCTGACGGTGACGACCATGTCCTCGCGGGCAATAAGGTCCTCGTCCTCCATGTCCGCACCGCCGTCCACGAGTTCGGTGCGGCGCGGCGTGCCAAACTCGTCGCGAACGGCAGCAAGCTCGTCCTTGACGATCGTCTGGATGCGCAAACGCGACGAAAGAATGTCGAGGTAATCCGAAATTTCGGCGCCGATCTTATTCAGCTCGTCCGCAATTTCGTCGCGTCCGAGTGCGGTCAAGCGCTGCAGGCGCAGCTCGAGAATGGCGCGGGCCTGTTCCTCGGACAGATTGTAGGTGCCGTCCTCGTTGATCTTGTGGCGGGGATCATCGATGAGGCGGATCAAGGCTTCCACGTCCTGAGCTGGCCAGCGACGCTCCATCAACTGGTCGCGCGCGGTTTGCGGATCCGGTGCCCGACGGATCAGCGCAATCACCTCGTCGATATTCGCAACGGCGATTGCGAGGCCCACGAGGATATGCGCGCGATCACGCACCTTGCGCAGAAGGTACTTGGTGCGGCGGCTGATGACATCTTCGCGGAAAGCGATAAACGCTTTGAGGATGTCGATGAGGTTGAGCACTTCTGGCTTGCCGCCGTTCAGCGCAACCATGTTGCAGCCGAACGAAGTTTGCAGCGGCGTGAAGCGGTAGAGCTGGTTCAACACCACTTCCGCATTGGCATCGCGCTTGAGCTCGATCACCACGCGATAGCCCTGGCGATCGCTCTCGTCGCGGATGTCGGAGATGCCCTCGATGCGCTTGTCGCGCACCAGTTCGGCCATCTTCTCGATCATGGAGGCCTTATTCACCTGGAACGGCACTTCCGTGACGATGATCGCTTCGCGCTCACCGCGGATCGTTTCCGTGTGAACCTTCCCGCGCATCAGCACCGAACCGCGACCGGTGGAATAAGCGGAGTGAATGCCTGAACGACCAAGGATCAGCGCGCCGGTCGGGAAGTCGGGACCTGGAATGATGTCCATCAGGTCCGTCAGATCGAGCGCCGGATTGTCGATCAGCGCGATCGTGCCGTTGATGATCTCGGAAAGATTGTGCGGCGGGATGTTGGTCGCCATGCCGACCGCGATACCGCCCGAACCGTTGACCAACAGGTTCGGGAAGCGCGCCGGCAGAACCTTCGGCTCGGAACCGGACGAATCATACGTGTCCTGGAAGTCGACAGTGTCCTTGTCGATGTCTTCCAGAAGTTCATGCGCGACCTTGGTGAGACGCGCTTCGGTGTAGCGCATCGCCGCCGGGCTATCGCCGTCGATCGAGCCGAAGTTGCCCTGCCCGTCGATCAGCGGCACACGCAGGGACCAATCCTGCGCCATGCGGACCAAGGCGTCATAGATCGAGGCGTCACCGTGAGGTTCCAGTGATAATCACTGTCATAGGACGCAAACATAATGCGGCGATGAACAGGCTTCAGACCATCGCGAACATCAGGCAGCGCACGGCTCACGATCACGCTCATGGCGTAATCGAGATACGAACGCTGCATCTCCTCCATGATGGAGATCGGCTCTATGCCGTTCGGGCCACCGTCGCCGGGGACGCGCGGAGTGCTTTGGTCTGTCAACTTAGAAGTACCGATCGCTAGGAATCATCAGTCTTTTATATAGGAACTCGTCTGCTGACACCAATCCGGCAGGAGCGATTCCCACAGCAAAGCTGATCGAAATTGCGAGGAATAACAACGTGATAGCTTTAGTGGCTGCTAGTTGTTATGAGGCAGGCGAAAAAAGCGTCGCGCCGGTGTGCAAAAACATCGGCAAATCAGGTTCAGCCTGGTTGAAACAACACCCCGGCTAGGGGGAAGAAGAAGCGGAAATGCCTGAGTTTGAAAGCGCCTTCAACGCCTTCGTGACGATCCTGGTCACGATCGATCCGCCCGGTCTGGCGCCGCTGTTTCTTGCCATCACCGCCGGCATGAACCGGTCGGAGCGGCTCCAGGTCGGCGTCCGCGCGTCCATCATCGGCTTTGCCATTCTGGCGCTTTTTGCGCTCGGTGGAACCGTTATCCTGACGATGTTCGGCATCACGCTGCCGGCGTTCCGCACGGCCGGCGGACTGCTGCTGTTCTTCATCGCATTCGAGATGATCTTCGAACGTCGCCAGGAACGCCACGAGCGAAGCGCTACGACGGCGGTGACGCGCGACATGATCCGCAACATCGCAGCCTTCCCCTTGGCTATCCCGCTGATCGCTGGGCCAGGGGCGATATCGGCTACGGTGCTGCTTTCAGGCGGCTTCACCTCGCCGCTGGCAAAACTTGCCTTCGTCGGGATCCTGATGGCCTGTTTGGCCATCACCGCCTTGGTGCTCGCTCTCGCCCACCGCGTCGACCGCTTTCTCGGCGAAACCGGTCGGTCGATCCTGACGCGGCTGCTCGGCGTTCTGCTCGCGGCGCTTGCCGTTCAGTTCGTCGCCGACGGGATCAGGGCTTTGGTTGCGGCTTAGGCTCCGCCTTGTCGTCCGGGCAAGGCTTTGATGGCTTGTCCAGCATGTCGAGATTGACCAGCGTGCCGGTCATCGAGAAATCTCCATAATCCATGACGAGGTCGCGCGTCAGCCCATTGGCGTGGAGCTTGAAGCTGGTGCGATAATCCGGCGTTTCCTCTCCACCTTCGCCCACCAGGTCGAAGTAAGCAATGTCGACCGGCCAGTAAGTATCTTCGGCCATGGTCTTCAGCGGACCGGCTTCCGGATCGCCGGTTTTTTCCTTTGTGGGCTTTCCGATGACGATCGTCGTGGTCATCACCTTGTCGGCTTCATCCGAGCCATCGAACAGCGTGGTTTCATAGAAAGTGTCGCCCTTCTCCGCACGGTTCACCAGCTCCATCATGTGCTGGGTCGGGAACTGAGTGGCTGGAAGCTTGATGTCGTTCGGCTGCGGCTTTTCGATCTTCACGTCGACGGCTTCGGCCTGACGAGTGGCCGCACCGCGTAGCTCGCGGTCGAGCGCGCGATCGATGTAGGATTTCGTCGCGAAGTTGAAGGTCTTGCCTTCGGCGTCCTCGAAGGTCGTCGTTTGCTGGTCGGTGACACGTGACGCGTCAGCCGTGTCGATTTCGGTCACGAAGCGGAAGGTGACGGTATAGCCTTCGCACGGCGAACCGTTAAACTCGTAGACCATGCGGCCCGAAATATTCGAGATGCCGGACTGTTCGGTCGCCTTGTCGAGCTTCAGGTCGTAAACCGCGCGGTGCGGTATCAGCGTGACTGCGCCCTGCGCCTGTGCGGCCACCGGAGCCAGCAGAACGAGTGTCGGTACAACGGCGCGGACAATCCGCATGGGCCTCTCCCTGGATCGGGGCACGAAAATGCGCAACAATCCGGCTGTATCTACAAGGGGAACGTGGCAGAAGCGAGCCGCTACGTCTTCGAACACGCTGCATATAAGGAGACCACGATGAGCGACACAATCGAAAAACGGCTGCTGGAACTCGGTGTCACACTGCCGGAAGCGGCAGCACCCGCGGCGAACTACGTGCCCTTTATCCAAACAGGCAATCTGATCTTCACGGCCGGCCAATTGCCGCTCAAGGACGGCAAGCTGATGGCCATGGGCCTGCTTGGTCGCGAGCTTGGAACCGAGGCGGGCAAACTTGCTGCCAAATGGTGCGCCGTCAACGTTCTGGCGCAGGCCAAGGCCGCTCTGGGCGATCTCAGCCGAATCAAGCGGCTGGTTAAGATCACCGTCTTTGTCGCGTCGACGCCGGACTTCACCGAGCAGCATCTGGTCGCGAACGGCGCTTCCGATTTCCTGGCCGCAGCCTTCGGCGATCAAGGCAAGCATGCGCGCTCGGCAGTTGGCGTTGCTGCGCTGCCTTTGAACGCGCCGGTCGAGATCGAGGCGGTCCTGGAAGTCGAATGAGCACCATCGATCTTGGCTGGCTGACCGCGCGACCCATCGCCCATCGCGGCTACCATGACCTGAACAAGACCCGCTGGGAAAATACGCTGTCGGCGTTCGAGGCTGCGATCGAGCGGCAATATACGATCGAGTGCGACGTGCATCTCTCGGCGGATGGCGTGCCAATCGTCTTCCATGATGATGAGCTGAAGCGCCTGACCGGCATCGAAGGCTCGATCTTCGAAAAGACGGCAGCAGAACTAAAGAACCTTCGTATCGGCGAAACCGAGGATCATCCGCCGACCTTGGCTGAGCTTCTCGCTCTTGTAGCCGGACGCGTGCCTTTGGTGATCGAACTTAAGGGCATCGAAGGCAAGGATGACGGGCTGGTTGGCAAGGTTGCCGAACAGCTGAAGGCCTACGATGGAGCCGCCGCCATCATGTCCTTTGATCATTGGCTGATCCGGCAGTTCCGCACGCATGCACCAGGCATTCCGGCCGGCCTTACAGCCTATGGCCGCGAGGACAGCGAACTGGAAGCACACTTTTCCATGCTGGCGCACGGCTTCGACTTCGTGTCCTACGGCGTCGATGATCTGCCGAATCGCTTCATCACCTTCGTGCGCGAGAAGCTAAATATGCCGGTCATTACCTGGACGGTCCGCAACGAGCAGGCCAAGGCAAAGACCTTTGCTCATGCTGATCAGATGACTTTCGAGGGCTTTGAAGCCTGATCGTTTCCGTCTTTCCTGCCGCATCGTCATCTTGTTCTCGCATCCGCCAAGCGTATGTTGAGCGGGATGGCGGATGCTGGCGGCGAGATGGCAGAAGACGGTGAGATCACGATCCGCGTCGCGACGGATCTCAAGGCGTTTTCAGCTGCCGAATGGAGCAGTTTCGATGGGGCGTCGAAGGTCGGCACCCTGCCCTACAACCCATTCATCTCCTATGCCTTCCTCAGCGCCCTCGAAGACTCTGGCTGTGCCACGCGCAAGACCGGTTGGCTGGGCCAGCATTTGCGCTTGGAAGCACCAGACGGCACGCTGCTCGGCGCCGTCGCTGGTTATTTGAAGTCACACAGCCAGGGTGAATATGTCTTCGATCATGGCTGGGCCGACGCCTTTGAGCGCGCGGGCGGCCAGTACTATCCGAAGCTCCAGATCTCCGTACCCTTCACGCCCGCCACAGGACCGCGTCTGCTTGTTGCCGGTAACTACGCACCGGATGCGATTCAGGCAGCACTTGGCGAGGGCATCAAGGCTCTGACCGACCAGCTTGGCGCCTCATCCGCCCACGTCACCTTCGCCAACGAAGCAGACGTCGCTGTGCTCGAGAGCGCCGGCTTTCTCCATCGCACAGATCAGCAGTTTCATTTCTTCAACGAAGGCTATTCGAGCTATTCGGACTTTCTCGATGCTCTCGCCTCGCGCAAGCGCAAGACGCTCCGCAAGGAACGCGAATCCGCCTTGGCATCCGGCATCTCGGTCGAGTGGCTGACAGGCAGCGATCTGACCGAGCGCGTCTGGGACGACTTCTACGCCTTCTACATGGACACCGGCAGCCGCAAGTGGGGCCGGCCTTATCTCAACCGCATGTTCTTCTCGCTGATCAGCGAGCGCATGCCGGACGACATCTTGTTGGTCATGGCAAAGCGCGACGGCCGTTACATCGCCGGCGCCATCAACTTCATCGGCGGAGATACGCTGTTCGGGCGCAACTGGGGCTGTATCGAGGATCATCCCTTCCTGCACTTCGAAGTCTGCTACCATCAGGCCATCGACTTCGCGATAAACAGGAAGTTGCGCGTGGTTGAGGCCGGTGCGCAGGGCGAACACAAGCTTGCACGCGGCTATGTGCCGGTGACCACGCATTCCGCCCACTACATCGCCCACCCAGGCCTGCGTAAAGCTGTGGGTGATTACCTCCGCCGCGAGCGTCGTGATGTGGAAGCCATGAGCGACTATCTCGAAGAGCGAACGCCGTTCCGCAAGTCTGAGTAAGCGCACGCTCGGCGCTTTACGCTTCCGAGCTTCTTGCTTATCCCTCTTGGCCCAAGCAACAACCGAGGGCCGACCGATGACCGCTGCCTATGATCCCGACAACATCTTTGCCAAGATCCTGCGCGGCGATCTGCCGGCTCACCGGATCTACGAGGACGATCACAGCTTCGCCTTCATGGACATCATGCCGCGCGGCGAAGGTCATTGCGTGGTGATCCCCAAGGCATCGGCACGCAACTTGCTCGACATCCCAGCCGGCGATCTCGCCACCCTGATCCAGACGGTCCAGCATGTCGCCAAGGCCGCCGTGAAGGCCTTCGATGCGGATGGCGTGACGATCGAGCAGTTCAACGAACCGGCGGCCGGCCAGTCGGTGTATCACCTGCATTTCCATGTCATTCCGCGCTTCGAAGGCGTTGCGTTGAAGCCACATAGCGGAACGATGGAAAAGCCGGATGTGCTTGCGGTGAACGCCGAGAAGATGATCGGCGTTCTAGGAAACTAAAGAGCGTACAGGCCCGCAAGAAGGATTGCCTCGGCAACGATGATGCCGACGATCACCGTCTTGCGGGCTATATGATAAGCGGCGAACCCCGCCACTGCGGCTCCGATACGCAGCGCTGCCGGCGTGGATGCCAGCTCTCCTGAAGGAAACAGGATGAGATTGCCGATCACGGCCGCAACCAGCGCCGTTGCGATCGCGCGAACGAGCACAAGCATCTCGGAGTCATCGCGGATACGGCCGCCTAAATAGACGCCGAGGTAGCGCCAGGCATCGGTCGCCAGCCATCCTGCGATTAGGATGAAGAAAAACGGCCACCACCACGCGTCATTGGAGAAGTAGGTCATGCCGTTCGTCTCCGATGCGCGAGACGATAGATGACATATGCGCCGATGCCTCCGCCGAACCCGGCGATCAGCAGGTCGAAGCTCGGCGCAAGAACGTGCGCGATCGGGCCAAGCACGATGCCGAACACCATAGCCAGGTTGGTGGCCCATTCCCGGGCCGATCCCCAAAGCGACGTGAGGAAA
Organism: Tianweitania sp.; assembly: GCF_032053605.1. Taxonomy (NCBI): domain Bacteria; kingdom Pseudomonadati; phylum Pseudomonadota; class Alphaproteobacteria; order Hyphomicrobiales; family Phyllobacteriaceae; genus Tianweitania; species Tianweitania sp. The sequence goes on along the minus strand of NZ_DAMBUH010000005.1, from coordinate 50,869 downwards.
TACATCGGCGTCAGCATGAACAGCGCCGCTGATATTTCGCGCGGCAGAGCGTCGGCCAGAACATAAACACTGCCGACCACAACCATGTTGCTGAGCGTCAGCGTCGAACCCAAGCCGAAATAGAAGGCAGTGCGCCTGGCCGGTGGCACGTCCGGCAGCTTTGCCATGGCCAGCACCCAGGACGTGACGGCCACGAAGTGGGACAGAAGATAAAGCGTA
>NZ_DAMBUH010000005.1:30903-50640 GCF_032053605.1 Tianweitania sp. | reverse complement strand
TCGGACGCGTTCTTGGTCCGCGCATCTCAGGGACGATCGCCACCACCATTGGCGTCAGGCGCACCGAGGACAACGCCACGGCAAAAGCGGCCGCTGCCAGCGAGTTGCCGGCAATGATCGCGCCTACGAGCACGACCTGTGCAGGCAAGGCCCAGACGATCCCCGTCATGAACACGCTCGCCCACAGTCCGACCCCGGCGGCTTTGGCCAAAGCGCTGAAGCCGACGAAGGAACTCATCAGGATGAAGCCGGGGATGGAGTAGGCTGATCGTACACCCCGAAGATACCAGTGAAAGGCGGCATCTTCACGCGCTTCATCCAGAGCCTCCATGCCTGCATCCTCTATAGTTGCTTGTGGTCCTGTATGACATGTTCGTCTTCAACTGCGCCATGCAGGATCGCCTGCAAAAACAAAAAGCGCGCGGTGTGATCCGCGCGCTCTGACTTTGTAGAGAGGATGCGAGCTTAGTTCTTGCGTGGAAGCTGTGGAACGAGGCTGCGCTTGCCGGGCGACTTCTTCTCGTCTTCCGCCATTTCCTGCGGCACGTCCTTTTTTGCCACAGGCTTCCTTGCCCGCTTAAGAGCCTTCGCTTCAGCTTCCTTTTTCGGCTTGACCGGCAGCTCGCCAGCCAGCGTTTCCAGCTTCAGGCTCTTCTTGCCATCGGCATCTTCGACCGAGACACGAACCGTGCCGCCGTTTTTCAGCTTGCCGAACAGAACTTCATCCGCCAGCGGCTTCTTGATGTTCTCCTGGATGACGCGCCCAAGCGGACGCGCGCCCATGCGTTCATCATAGCCCTTGTCAGCCAGCCAGGCGATTGCCTCTTCCGACAGGTCGAAGGTCACGCCGCGCTCCGACAGCTGCGATTCCAGCTGCATCACGAACTTCTGCACGACCTGGTGGATCACCGGCACCGGCAGAGAGCCGAACGGGATGATCGCATCGAGACGGTTGCGGAATTCCGGTGTGAACAGGCGATTGATCGCTTCCACATCATCGCCCTCCCGCTTCGAAGAGCCGAAGCCGATCGCCGCACGCGCCGCATCAGCCGCACCCGCGTTGGTGGTCATGATCAGGATCACGTTGCGGAAGTCGATCTTCTTGCCGTTGTGATCCGTCAGCTGTCCATGATCCATGACTTGCAACAGGATGTTGAACAGATCTGGATGCGCCTTTTCGATCTCGTCGAGCAACAGTACACAATGCGGATGCTGATCGACGCCATCGGTCAGCAGACCGCCTTGGTCGAAGCCGACATAGCCGGGAGGTGCGCCGATCAAACGGCTTACCGTGTGACGCTCCATATATTCCGACATATCGAAACGCAGCAGCTCGCAGCCGAGCGAAGCAGCCAACTGCTTGGCAACTTCGGTCTTGCCGACGCCCGTCGGACCCGAGAACAGGTAGGACCCGATAGGCTTCTCCGGTTCACGCAGGCCTGCACGAGCAAGCTTGATCGCCGAAGACAAAGCGGTGATCGCCGTGTCCTGACCATAAACCACGCGCTTGAGCTCGACTTCCAGCCCGGCCAGCACCTGCTCGTCATCGGCCGAAACCGTCTTCGGCGGGATGCGCGCCATGGTGGCGATCGTGGCTTCGATCTCCTTTACGGTAATCGTCTTCTTGCGCTTGTTTTCCGGCAGCAGCATCTGCGAAGCACCGGTTTCGTCGATCACGTCGATCGCTTTGTCCGGCAGCTTGCGGTCGTTGATGTAGCGAGCCGACAGCTCCACCGCCGCCTTGATCGCGTCGGAGGTGAACTTCACCTTGTGGAAGTCCTCATAGTAGGGCCGCAGACCCTTCATGATGGCGATCGTGTCATCCACCGTCGGCTCGTTCACGTCGATCTTCTGGAACCGGCGAACGAGGGCGCGATCCTTTTCGAAGAACTGGCGGAACTCCTTATAGGTGGTGGAGCCGATGCAACGGATCGCTCCCGACGACAGAGCCGGCTTCAGGAGGTTCGAGGCATCCATCGCGCCACCCGACGTTGCGCCAGCACCAATCACGGTGTGGATCTCATCGATGAACAGCACGGCGCCTGGATACTCTTCGAGTTCCTTCACAACCTGCTTCAGCCGCTCTTCGAAGTCACCGCGATAACGTGTGCCGGCCAGCAGCGTTCCCATGTCCAGCGAGAAGATCGTGGCATCGGCAAGTGCGCTCGGCACCTTGCCTTCAACGATCCGCTTGGCGAGACCTTCGGCAATGGCCGTCTTGCCGACACCGGGATCGCCCACATAAAGCGGGTTGTTCTTGGAACGACGGCAAAGGACCTGGATAGTCCGGTTGATCTCGTTTTCGCGGCCGATCAGCGGATCGATCTTGCCGCCCTTGGCCTTAACGTTGAGGTTGACGCAGTAAGCCGTCAACGCATCCTGCTGCTGCTTTTTCTTGCCGCCCTCTTCGCCCTCAGCGCCCGGAGCGCCGGTCTGCTCATCCTCGGCGCCACGTGGCGGACGCGACTCGCTTGCCCCTGCCCGCTTGGCGATGCCGTGGCTTATGTAGTTGACCGCGTCGTAGCGGGTCATCTGCTGTTCTTGCAGGAAGTAGGCGGCATGGCTTTCGCGCTCGGCAAAGATCGCAACGAGCACGTTGGCGCCGGACACTTCTTCACGGCCGGACGACTGGACGTGAATGACGGCCCGCTGGATCACGCGCTGGAACCCGGCCGTCGGCTTGGAGTCCTCGTCATAACCAGTAATAAGATTGTCGAGTTCGGTGTCGATATAGGTTAGCACCGTCTGCTTGAGATCATCGACATCGACGTTGCAAGCCCGCATCACGGCAGCCGCATCGCCATCGTCGATCAGCGCCAGCAGAAGATGCTCGAGCGTGGCATATTCATGATGCCGCTCATTGGCGAACGTAAGCGCCTGGTGAAGCGCCTTTTCTAGGCCTTGGGAGAAAGCCGGCATTTAGTACCTCACTTCTTCTCCATCACGCATTGCAGCGGATGCTGGTGCTGACGGGCAAAGTCCATGACCTGTGACACTTTGGTCTCGGCCACCTCGAAAGTATAGACCCCACATTCACCCACGCCGTGATTATGGACGTGAAGCATGATGCGGGTTGCCGCCTCCTGGTCCTTCTGGAAGAACCGCTCGAGAATATGGACGACGAAATCCATCGGCGTGTAGTCGTCGTTGAGGATCAGGACCCGGTAGAGATTGGGCTTCTTTGTCTTGGCACGCGTGCGGGTAATAACCGCAGTGCTGCGACCCGGCCCGTTGCCGCTGTCTTGTGCCTGCATTCGTGCCAAACGCCGCTCGGCGTTCCCACCCATCGTCACGCGCTATGCCCCTGAGTCCTGTCTATCGCTCAATCCGAATGTAGGTGCGAAGACGTACGATTTTAAGACCTTCTTTTGCGCTGACAATATGGGCTCTGCCCCGGCGTCATGCATCTCCGGCAGATGGCAACTCACTCCTGACACGAAAAGGTCGAAAAGAGGGTTGGAGCGCAATTCGACTTTAAACCGTCAGAACGCGTCAACGATCCGGTTACCCTAAAGGCTTTCGTAACCACCTACCTCTAGCGTATTTCCTTGTGGCTGACATTTCGGCCACGCCCGCCAATCAAAAGACTAACCGAAGGGTGTATCCGTGCGTCAGACACCGGCAAGCCTCCTCTCCGCTTTCTGCCAAACTGCCAAGGCAACGCTGGTCGCATTGACCGTGCTGTCACTGGGAGCCGTCGCTGCACAGGCTGCTTCCAATCCTCGTTATGCCGCGATCGTCGTGGATGCGAACACCGGCAAGACGCTGTATTCGTCCAGCGCGGACGGTTCGCGTTATCCCGCGTCGCTGACCAAGATGATGACGCTCTACCTCGTTTTCGATGCGCTGAAGGCAGGCCGCATCCGGCTCGATTCACGCGTGCCCTTCTCCAAATATGCGGCGGCCCGCCCGCCCACGAAGATCGGCATCCGCCCCGGCGGTTCGGTTACCGTTGAAGAAGCGGTTCTTTCGTTGATTACCAAGTCGGCGAACGATGCGGCCGCGGCGCTCGGCGAACTGATCGGCGGGACCGAAGCCAATTTCGCGCGCATGATGACTGCCAAGGCTCGCAGCCTGGGCATGGACAACACCACGTTCCGCAACGCGTCCGGCCTGCCGGACCCAAACCAGCGCACCACCGCACGCGACATGGCCACCCTTGGCATCGCGCTGCGCGAGCATCATGCGAAATATTACCCCTATTTCTCCACGACCTCCTTCAAGCTCGGCAAGCAGACCATCAACGGTCACAATCGCCTGCTCGGCCGCATCAAGGGCGTCGACGGCATCAAGACCGGCTACGTCAACGCGTCCGGCTTCAACCTCGTGACCTCGGTCAAGGATGGCGATCGCAAGCTGGTTGCCGTTGTCATGGGCGGCACTTCGGGTGCGGCACGCGACAACCAGATGGCGCAGTTGATCAAGACCTACCTGCCCAAGGCATCAACCCGCAGCACCGGTCTTTTGGTCGCCCGTGGCAACACCGACGAGCCGGTTGTTCAGGCCTATGCCGCAGCCCTTCCGCACACAGACGCACCGATGCCAATAGATCGTCCAGGCGCCTCCGTGGTTGAGCAGGTTCTGGCGGAAGCCAAAGTGAAGCCGGATCTTCAGGTTGCATCCGTGGAAACCGAAAAGACGGCTCGTTTGAAGGAAAGCGTTGCGCGTTCCGCCGCTGTCGTTGCAGCCTCGATCGACCCCGTCGCTACGGCTTCCACCTCGTCTGTTGCGTCTATCCAGGCCAACACCAACTCGCGGAGTGCCGGCTGGGCCATCCAGGTGGCCTCGCTGACCTCAGCTGGCGAAGCGCAGTCCACCCTGACGCGGATCGCCAGCAAGGCGACCGGGATCCTCTCGGCCGACGCCGCCTTTACCGAAACCTTCACGAAGGGCGGCACCACCTACTACCGCGCCCGCTTCGGCGGCTACGGTTCCAAGGACGAAGCATGGGAAACCTGCAGCGCCCTGAAGAAGAAGCAGATCCCCTGCTACGCCATCGAGCAGTAGACCCTCTTGGAACAACAGCCGGTCTGTTGCCGGCTCCCCTCTTTGTATCGCGTTGATGGAATTTAGTTATGGTGAGAGAGCAGGACGTCCTTCGCTTCGTTGATCCGCGCGGCCAGGAAGGTCGAGCCGGCGCGGTCGGGATGCAACCGCTGCATCAGGCGGCGATGAGCATGGCGGATGTCAGCCGTGGTCGCAGTCGCTTCAAGACCAAGGACCTTGTAGGCCTCCTCCTTGCTCATGGCGCCCGCTCCTGGCGTGCGTCCAGCCCGCGCGTCCATGTCCGGCTTCATGTGCAGGCGCCAGGCGGCGAAGCGGCTATCAAGATACGCTTCTAGAAGCCGAACGCTTTCACTGTCGCTGCGAACCTCCTTCAGAAGAAAAAGCAGCGCAGTCAGATCCAAAGTGCCGAGGAGCTGGCCTTCATAGGTCCCGGCAAGCGCCTGTCCTTCAAGCGCTCCGCTATCATGATCAAGCTCCATTTCGAGCGCAGCGGTCCGAACAATCGAACGACCTCCCGGTAGAGCTTTGCGGCTTCGGCCTCGTCGGCCTGCCAGAAACCAGGCACCCGCCACCGACAGCATGATGCCACCGGATGCAGCACTTCCAAGCAAAACCAATCCGATACCGAGGACGGCCAGCACCGCAGGTCCGCCCACCCGGATGACACGCGCAAGTCGGCCAGCATCCATCTGCAAGAGCACGGCTGTCGCCACGGCAAGCAAGGCGAACGCCGATAATCCGATCAAGACGCTCATAGGCATCCGATCCGCCGCAAGCGCTCGAAAGTGATATCAAACCGCCCAGCGGGATCTGCAGGATCGTTCGGGTCTGAACCACCGGATGGATCAAGCTGCCGGATAGCTCCGGCCTGTGTGCTCGCGCTCATTCTTTAGAGATGAGACGGCGGGCGGCAGGAGACAAGGGCGAGACGTTACCCGATCCGCACCATTCAATCTTGTTTGATCTGCGAGGCGCCAACGCTGGAGAACTAAAGCAGCCCCAGCTCAGCCAGCTCCAGCCGCAGCTTAGGCGGCATTTCGGCCAGCTCGTTAGACCCAGCGAGGTCCTCAGGTGCATCATCCGGCTTGAGGTAGCGCCAGCCTTGAAATGGGCGGCGAGGCTGCCAATGCGTTCGAACAACCTCTGGATCAAGCATCAACCGGCAACGGCCGATCCCCTGACCATCAGTGAAGGGTTCGATGCCCACCAAGCGCTGCCGGCATTGTACGGTGCCCTTGATCACCCAGTAGATCGACCCGCCTTCGAGGACTTCGGGCTTCCGTTGCGGCACCATGCGAGTCGTATGGAAATGATGCTCGTGCCCATCGCGCGCACGCTCGGCGCGGATATGCGTAATCCAGGCTTCAAGGTCTTCAACCGTGTCGACGCCGACGCAGAGCTTCAGGATGTGGAGAGCCATACCGTTTCATACGCCTGCCGATTGTGGCATCAAATCGGTGGAACAAGGTTCTCCACAGGGACGCAGCGGAAGTTTCAGCACTCCACCACGTTAACGGCGAGACCGCCCTGGCTGGTTTCCTTGTAGCGCTCGTTCATGTCGAGGCCGGTCTGGCGCATCGTCTCGATGGCTGCATCGAGCGGCACGAAATGCGTCCCGTCGCCTTTGATCGCCAGCGACGCAGCCGTCACCGCCTTCACCGCACCCAGCGCATTCCGCTCGATGCAGGGCACCTGCACCAACCCGCCCACGGGGTCGCAGGTCATGCCGAGGTGATGCTCCAACGCGATCTCAGCCGCATTTTCGATCTGCTCCGGCGTCCCGCCCATTACCGCCGCCAATCCAGCGGCGGCCATGGCTGAAGCGGAACCCACCTCGCCTTGGCACCCGACTTCTGCGCCCGAGATCGAGGCATTGTGCTTGATGATTCCGCCTACGGCTGCCGAAGTCAGCAGGAAGGTGCGGATGTCGTTCTGGTCGGCTTCGGGATAGAAGTGCAGCCAATAACGCATCACCGCCGGAACGACGCCGGCCGCACCATTCGTAGGCGCGGTCACCACACGCCCGCCCGCGGCATTCTCCTCGTTCACGGCCATTGCATAGATCGAGAGCCAATCATTGGCCAACAGCGGATTCGGCCGGTTCTGCCGCCATTCCTCCTGCAACCGATCATGCAACTGGCGAGCGCGGCGCTTCACCTTCAACCCGCCGGGCATGATGCCTTCCTTGGACAGGCCGCGCTCAATGCAGCCCTGCATTGCGCCCCAGACCCGGTCGAGCCCGTCATCCAGTTCCGCGCGCGACAGATGGATTTCCTCGTTAGCGCGCTTCATCTCGGCAATCGACAGACCGCTGCGCTTGGCCATCGCCAGCATCTCAGCCGCATTGCGAAAAGGGTATGGCACGCGCGGCCCGGAAGCCGAGCCAGAGGTCGACTTCAAGCGCTGCAGCTCTTCTTCGGAAACCACGAACCCGCCGCCGATCGAATAATAGATCCGCCTCAACAGCAGGCGATCATCCCCATCGAAGGCGTTGAAGGCCATGCCGTTGGCGTGTCCAGGCAAAGGCACTTTCTTGTCCAGAACCAGGTCGGCCTTCGGATCGAAGCGGTACCCCTCGCCGTGCCCGGCCGGATGCACACGCTTCTCGGTCGCCACACGCTCAAGGATGGCGTCAGTCTGGTCGGGATCCACGGTGGTTGGAATGAAGCCGGCGAGGCCGAGAATCACCGCGCGGTCGGTGCCGTGCCCAACCCCGGTAAACGCCAGCGATCCATGCAGGCTGACCGCAAGGCGACTGACCCTCGCGTTTGCCGGACGCGGCCAATCACCGCTCTGCAGCTCCTCGAGGAAGCGCGCGGCAGCCGTCATCGGCCCCATCGTATGCGAGCTCGAAGGGCCAATACCGATTTTGTAGAGGTCGAAGACGGAAAGAAACATCGTGCCTCAATATCGTGCTGATCGCGGGCGATTGCGAGAGTGTAATGCATGCGCTCACCAAGCGCATCGCACCTTCTGCCAACCGACTTTGCATGATCCGGACGCGACATTGCCGCCGCCCAACAAAAAAGGGACGCATCGCTGCGCCCCCTCAAGAACCGATTGCAAATAATTTTCGCGTTCAGCCCGCTGAAGCTATCACCGATCCGGATTCTGCACCCATGATCAGCCAGCTCAAAGCCATCATCACGATAAATCCAAGAACTGCTTTGACCGTAAGGCCCCAGCAGGATTTCTGCTCATGATCGTCCATATTGATCCATGCTGTTCATCGTCGCGGAGGCTCAGTGGCGCTCGTCCGCCGCGTCCGATTAGCCGATCAACAACGCTACCGCAATGCAGAATGAGGCATCAACAAGGCACGAATGGCGTGCCTCATCGCACCACTCTAATCTTGTCAGGCACTTAGGCGCTCCGCGGCGTTCATCATCTTCTAACGCCTGCGGCCGAATCTAGGCATCTTGGGCAGCAAACATCGTCAGATCGAAACAGTCATGCATCGAGCCATCCCCCTCACGTCCTATGATACGGCAGCCCTGCTGTTTTTTGCTGCGCTGTGGGCGTTCTACGGCGCCGCGGTGGGTGGCCATGTTTTTCACCGCCCGTCCCTCAACGTCGCCATGAACCGCCAGCGTCGGATCTGGATCGAAACCATGGCTCGGCGCGAGCTGCGCATGATCGACACCAGCATCATGGCCGGACTGCAAACCGGCACAGGCTTTTTTGCCTCAACCTCGCTCTTCGCACTCGGCGGCTGCTTTGCGCTGATTGGCCAAACGCAGCAGGTGCTGAGCGTTCTCAGCGAGATCCCCTTCATTCACGCGCCGGAACGCGGCGTGTTCGAGTTCAAGATCATCGGCTTGTGCTGCCTCTTCGCCTATTCCTTCTTCAAGTTCGCCTGGTCGTATCGCCTGTTCAATTACTGCTCGATCCTGTTCGGCGCCGTCCCTCCGGCAATGGAGGCAGAACAAGATCGACGAGCCTTCGATGCTGCGATCAACCGCGCGGCGCGCATCAACATCCTCGCGGGCAAGCACTTCAATGCGGGCCTCCGGGGAATTTTCTTTTCGATAGGCTATCTCGGCTGGTTCATCAGCCCGTTGATCTTCGCGCTCAGCAGCCTGCTGGTGGTCGTCGTGTTACTGCGCCGTCAGTTCTTCTCGGAAGCGCGCCGAACGATTCTGAGCGATCAAGCGGGTCCAGGCAGCGGAGAATCGATCCGGCCTGAAAGCCAATAGGCCACAAGGCCGATCCATTCGCGCAAGGAGATCGTCGTCGCGGAAAGCGAGTCCAGGGGATTGTCCGTGGCCCGCCCCGGCATTTCGTCACCACGTGTGCGATAATCGACCGGCCACGGCACAACATCGAATCCAGCTTTGCGGAATAGCGCCATCGAGCGCGGCATGTGAAAGGCCGAGGTGACCAGCAGCCACGTTTCGCCGGCTTTGGGCTGAACCATTTCGCGGCTGAACACAGCATTCTCGAACGTGTCACGTGACTTGTTTTCAAGCACCAGCCGCTCCCGCGCAACACCGAGACCTTCAAGCAGGCGCGGCGCCGAGTCCGCGTCGCCCTCGCCTTCCAGCACCAGCGAGCCATTGCCGCCGGACAGCACGATCCGTGCTTCGGGATAACGGCGAGCAAGAACGGCGGTCTCGACCAGCCTGTCGCCGCCAGCGTTCAACTCATAGCCACCACGCTTGAGGTTGATCGCGCCTTCCATCCCGCCGCCGAGCATAATGATGCCGGCGATCGTTTGCGGCGCAGGGTTGGGCCGAGCGAACCGATCTTCCAGGGGCCGCAGCATGACGGGGCCAATCGACGACCACGCCGACAGCGCGACCACAAGGAAGGCGATGGTGGTCGTGAACAGGCTAAGCCTCCGCCACCGCATGGCCGTGGCGATCAGCGCCAACAGGAGCAGGATGCCGATCAGGTTGATCGGCTGAAGGAGGAACCAGAAGATCTTGGCGGCAAGGAAGAACATTGCCGCCCTTTATCCGACTCGGGAGCCTCTCACCACCACTTGGGCGCTTCGAACCGGCCGGCGGCTTTCTCGATGACATGCGCGGTGCGGAACAACGTTTCTTCTTCGAACGGCTTGCCAATCAGTTGCAGTCCGAGCGGCAAGCCCTTGTGGTCGAGACCCGCAGGCACGGCAATGCCGGGCAGCCCAGCCATGTTTACTGTCACCGTGAAGATGTCGTTGAGATACATCTTCACGGGATCGGCAGCCATATCCTGATCAGCAATACCGAACGCCGAAGACGGCGTCGCCGGCGTCAGGATCGCATCGACGCCATCCGCAAAGACGGTCTCGAAATCGCGCTTGATCAGCGTACGGACCTTCTGCGCCTGCACGTAATAGGCATCGTAATAACCGGCCGACAGAACATAGGTGCCGATCATGATGCGGCGCTTCACCTCGCGGCCGAAACCGGCGGCGCGTGTCTGCTCATACATGTCCGTGATGTCCTTGCCCGGCACCCGCAAACCGTAGCGAACGCCGTCATAGCGCGCGAGATTGGACGAGGCTTCGGCCGGCGCCACGATGTAGTAGGCCGGCAGCGCGTACTTCGTATGCGGCAAGGTGATGTCGACGATCTCGGCGCCGGCATCCTTCAGCCAGGCAATGCCCTGCTGCCAAAGCGTTTCGATCTCTTCGGGCATTCCCTCGACGCGATATTCGTGGGGAATGCCGATCTTCATGCCCTTCAGCGACTGGCCGAGTGCCGCCGTATAATCCGGCACGGGCAGATCAACCGAAGTCGCGTCCTTCTGGTCCACCGAAGCCATGGACTTCAGCAGGATCGCCGCATCGCGCACGTCACGTGCGATTGGTCCAGCCTGATCCAGTGACGAAGCGAAGGCCACCGTACCCCAGCGCGAACAGCGGCCATAGGTCGGCTTGATGCCAACCGTTCCCGTGAACGCCGCCGGCTGCCGGATCGAGCCGCCCGTATCCGTCGCAGTCGCACCAGCGCAGAGCCAGGCTGCAACGGCTGCAGCCGAGCCACCCGACGAGCCGCCCGGCACTAAATCCGTGTTCGAACCCTTGGCACGCCACGGGTTCTTGACCGGACCGTAGTAGCTCGTCTCGTTGGACGACCCCATCGCAAACTCGTCCATGTTGAGCTTGCCGAGCATCACCGCGCCTTCGGCCCAAAGGTTCACCGTTACCGTCGATTCGTAGCGCGGCTTGAAGCCGTCGAGGATGTGGCTGGCCGCCTGCGTATGTACGCCTTCGGTGGCGAACAGATCCTTGATACCCAACGGAATGCCTTCCAGCGCGCCCGCCTGCCCGGCAGCGATGCGTGCATCCGACGCCTTCGCCATCTCACGCGCCTTGTCATGCGTCACCGCGACATAGGCGTTGAAGGTCTCGTTCGCCGCATCGATCGCACCGAGATAAGCGTCGGTCAGTTCCAGCGCGGTAAATTCGCGGGCATCAAGCTTGGCGCGGGCTTCCGCGATGGTCAGTTTGGTCAGGTCGCTCATGGAACAAGCTTCTTTTCATAGAACCGGTTATGGCCGGCATCGGGATAATCGAGAATACGGCCGCAGCGCGTGAAGCCACTGCGTTCATAGATGCGGTAGGCGGGCTCAAACCCTTCCGCTTCTCCGGTTTCAAGCACGAGGCTCGTCAGGTTCTTTTCGCGCGCGAGCTCTTCGAGCTTGGCGAGGACCGCCTTGCCGACACGCTCGCCACGCACGGCGGGGCGCGTGAACATCCGCTTCACCTCGGCCGAGCCATCGCCGCAATCCTTGATCGCGCCCATACCGACAGCCTCGCCAGCTTCATTCCGTGCCACCACCAGGGTAACCGCAGGATCAGCCATCTGCTCGACGGTCATCTGAAACTGGAACTCAGGCGGCGTCAGCGGGATCATCGTCGCGTTCAGCTCTGCGACGAGCGCACGCACGTCGCCCTGCAGCGGTGTTTCGATGGCGAGCGAAACGGCCATTCGCCTACTCGATGACCTTCGGCACCATGAAGAAATTCTCTTCCGTCGCGGGCGCATTGGCAACGACATCGGCAGCCTTGCTGCCATCGGTCACCGCATCTTCACGGCGGCGCATGCTGGTTGGGATCACCGAGGTCATGGGCTCGACGCCAGACACGTCGACCTCATTGAGTTGCTCGACAAAGCCAAGGATCGTGTTGAGCTCGCCGGTCATGCGCTCGGCGTCTTCGGCCGTGACCGCAATGCGGGCAAGGCGCGCGACGCGCGTTACTGTATCGACATCGACCGACATAACTCGTCTCCGGCGGCTGGTGTTGGAGTCTCCGCGCTATACCGGTGCAGGCTTGGGCGTGCAACCCAAGCCTGCTGAGGGATCAGACCTGAACCGGCTCGCCGATTGTGGGGATCAGCACTGCCACATCCGAGTCGGCCATGCCTGCATCGAATGTCTCGGCGCTTTGGTCGAGCAGCCCGAAGGTCGCGTAATGACAAGGTACGACGGTACGAAAGTTGAAGAAGCGCCGGCAGGCAAGAGCCGCAACTGCGCCGCCCATCGTGAAACGGTCACCAATCGGCACGAGGCCGATCTCGGGTTGGTGCAGTTCGTTGATCAGCGCCATGTCGCCGAAGATGTCCGTGTCGCCCATATGGTAGAGCGTCGGTTCGTTCTCGAAATGCAGCACCAGTCCGGCCGGATTGCCGAGATAGACGTTCTCGCCATTCTCTAGCGTGTAGGCGGAGGAATGCAGCGCGTTGACGAAGGTGACGGTGAAACCGTTGCAATCCAGCGTGCCACCATGATTGCCAGGATTGACGTTTTCCACGCCCTTGCCCGCCATGAAGCCGCAGAGTTCCGGATTGGCGACGAGCATCGCACCCGTAGCGTTGGCAATCTCGGCTGCGTCGCCGACATGATCATTATGGCCGTGCGTGAGCAGAACATGCGTCACACCTTCGGCCACTTCCTGCCAGCCCTTGTTCCAGGAAGGATTTCCGGTCAGGAAGGGATCGATGAGAATGCTGGCGCCGCCGGCTTTGATCTTGAAGGCCGAATGCCCGTACCACGTCAGTTCCATATCAAGTCCTTTGTGTCTGTGGGCCAGAAGGATAGTGGCGGGTCCAGGCGGGGCAAGAGGACGCTCTTATGCCGGTCCTGACCATCGAAGCCTTCGCGTCCCTACACCAGCCGGGCCGCACGATAGCGGGGCTTGATCTCGGCACCAAGACAATCGGCGTCGCTATTTCCGATCGCTCGCTCGCCTTTGCGCATCCACGGAAAGTCATCACGCGCAAGAAGTTCGGCCAGGATGCGCAGATGCTGCTTGCCGCTTTCGGCGACGAGGTTGAAGCCGCCGTCATCGGGCTGCCGCTGAATATGGACGGCAGCGAAGGCCCGCGCGCCCAGGCTACCAAAGCGTTTGTCCGCAACATGGACAAGCTGACCTCCGTCCCCTTCATCCTGTGGGACGAACGGCTGTCGACCGTCGCCGCCGAACGTGCCTTGATCGGCATGGATGTGTCGCGCGCCAAACGCGACGAGCGCATCGATTCGGCCGCCGCCGCCTTCATTCTGCAAGGCGCTCTGGATCGGCTGCAGGCTTTACTCTAGCCGTCAGCCTGCTTCCGGATAAAGCGTGTCGACGATCAGCCGCGCATCATGGCGCGCGTTCAGCATGCCATAGGTGCTGCGCCATTGCCCGCCAAGGCGCGTTTCGATGAAGGCATCGGCGATGCGCCCTGCCCCCATGCGCCGCAACTCAGCCGCAGCAGCGGACAGCGCCAGCTGCTCGGCCAGCAACCTTGCTGAGGCTTCATCCGAAAGCGCGACATGCGTGGCGGCGCGCAGCACATCGATCGTGCCCCGGCCGCTTGGCCCAAGATCCCGCTCAATGCCGGCAAACACATCCTCGAACAAGGCAGGGGCGCGGCGCAGAACCCGCAACACATCCAGCGCCATGACATTGCCCGAGCCTTCCCAGATCGCGTTGACCGGCGCTTCGCGGTAATAGCGCGCCAACGGTCCTTCCTCGACATAGCCGATGCCGCCCATGCACTTCATCGCTTCATAAAGCAGCGCCGGCGCAACCTTGCAGACCCAGTATTTGACGACCGGCGTCATGGCCCGCGCAAATGCTGCCTCGCCGCGATCGTTGGCAGCCTCGTCGAACGAGCGCGCCAGGCGGAACGACAGCGCGGTTGCGGCCGCCACATCCAGCGCCATGTCGGCCAGCACGCGAACCATCAGCGGCTGGTCGATCAGCGCCTTGTCGAACACGGTCCGGTGACGCGTGTGATGCACGGCCTCGGAAAGACCCGCCCGCATCAGGCCGGATGACGCCACTGCGCAATCCAGGCGGGTCAGCGTCACCATATCCATGATGGTCCGCAGACCGGCGCCCGGTTCGCCGACAATCTCGCCCAGTGTTCCCGCGAACTCCACTTCCGACGAGGCATTCGACCGGTTACCCAGCTTGTCCTTCAAGCGCTGGAAGTGAAGCCCGTTCGAAGAACCATCGCCAAGGATGCGCGGCACCAGAAAACAGCTCAGCTCTTCCGGAGCCTGCGCCAGCATGAGGAAGGCGTCGGACATTGGCGCCGACATGAACCACTTATGGCCGGTGAGACGATAAAAGTTGCCGCCTGCCCGCTCGGCGCTGGTTTGATTGGCGCGCACATCCGTGCCGCCCTGCTTTTCCGTCATGCCCATGCCGAGCGTCAGCCCGACCTTTCCGACCGGCGGCTTCTGCGACTGGTCGTAACGACGCGTCGTGATGCGCGGCGCCCATTCGCGGAAAAGATCCGGCGATGCCATCAGCGCGGCAAGCGACGCGCTGGTCATGGTTAGCGGACACAGATGGCCGCATTCCAATTCGGCTGTCAGGTAAAAGCGCGCCGCACGGGTCTGATGCCGGCGACCGGCCTCCGCATCGCCATTTTCCCAGATCGAGGAATGCAGCCCATTCGCCACCGAACGGCGCATAAGCGCATGATAGGCGGGATGAAAATCGACCACATCGACGCGCCGGCCCTGACGATCATGCGTCCGCAGCTTCGGCACCTCGGTGTTCGCCAGCCGTGCCGTTTCCTGCGCTTCCGGCGACAACACGAAGCGGCCGAGCTGGTCCAACTCCCCGCGAACCGGCTCGGAAAACTCTTCCGCGATCTGCACGAGCAGCGGGTCACCGCGCCAGGCATTGCCGCCGCTGAAGATCGGGGGCTGGTTCATGTCGTCCTGAGTCACACCGGCTTCCTCGGCTATTCCACGCGAATCTATAGCGGTTGGTGGGCTTGCGCGCGAAGAAATTCCCGGTTGAGAACCAATTGCCATGTGGATGAGCGCTTGCCGAGGGGGTAAGCCATGCCTATAGCGAGGCCTTAAGATGCCTGAAGAAGCAACCTTTCCCCTCTTTCCGCACCGCCATTTGCTGGGAATCCAGCACCTGTCTCCGTCCGACATCGTGTCGCTGCTCGACCGCGCCGATGCCGCCGTCGCCGTATCGCGGCAGTCGGAAAAGAAGACGTCGGCGCTTCGCGGTCGCACCCAGATCAATCTCTTCTACGAAGCCTCGACGCGGACGCAGTCGTCCTTCGAACTCGCCGGCAAACGGCTTGGCGCCGACGTGATGAACATGTCGGTGGCAAGCTCTTCGGTGAAGAAGGGAGAAACGCTGATCGACACGGCGATGACGCTGAACGCGATGCGGCCGGATATCCTGATCATCCGCCACGCCGCAGCCGGCGCCGCAGCGCTTCTGGCGCAGAAGGTGGGTTGCTCTGTGGTCAATGCAGGCGACGGCGCGCATGAGCACCCAACGCAAGCCCTGCTCGACGCGCTGACCATCCGACGTGCCAAAGGCGACCTCTCGAAGCTGATCGTCGCCATCTGCGGCGATGTTCTGCATTCCCGCGTCGCTCGCTCCAACATCCTGCTGCTGAATGCGCTCGGCGCCCGGGTCCGCGTCATCGCGCCCTCGACCCTGCTACCATCAGGCATTCACCAGATGAGCGTCGATGTCTTTAACCGCATGGAAGACGGCCTTCGGGATGCCGATGTCGTCATGATGCTGCGCCTCCAGCGCGAGCGCATGGCCGGCGCCTTCGTGCCGTCGGTGCGCGAGTATTTCCACTTCTTCGGCCTTGATGAAGCCAAGCTTCGCCTCGCTAAACCGGATGCGCTGGTGATGCATCCCGGTCCCATGAATCGCGGCGTCGAGATCGCGTCCGAGATTGCTGACGGTCCGCAAAGCGTCATCCAGGAACAAGTCGAGATGGGCGTTGCCGTCCGCATGGCGGTGATGCAGGCGCTGCTCGATCCACGCCGGAACGAGGCCGCCGCATGACCACCACCGTCTTCACCGATGCGCGGATCATCGACCCTTCCCGCAGCCTCGACGAAATCGGCACGGTCATCGTCGCCGACGGCAAGATCCAGGCAGCCGGTGCTTCGGCGCGAAACCAGGGCTTCCCCGGTGGCGCCGAGATCGTCGATTGCCGCGGCAAGACGATCATGCCGGGCTTGGTCGACTCACGGGTTTTTGTCGGCGAGCCGGGGGGCGAGCATCGCGAAACGATCGCTTCGGCCAGCCGTGCAGCTGCTGCTGGCGGGGTTACCTCCATCATCACCATGCCGGATACCGACCCGGTGATCGACGATGTCGCGCTGGTGGAGTTCGTGCTGCGTGCTGCCCGCGATCATGCCGCCGTCAATGTCTATCCGTCAGCCGCTATTACGCGCGGATTGAAGGGTCAGGAAATGATCGAGTTCGGCCTGTTGGGTCATGCGGGCGCCGTTGCCTTCACCGATGGCCGCCACACCATTGCCGACTCGTCCGTTCTGCGCCGCGCCATGACCTATGCCCGCGATTTCGGCGCCGTGATCGCACATGAAACCGCCGACCCCCACCTTTCAGGCGGAGTCATGAACGAAGGCCTTTATGCCAGCTGGCTTGGCCTCGGCGGCATCCCGCGCGAAGCCGAGATCATCCCGCTGGAGCGCGACCTGCGCCTTGCCCGCCTCACGCGCGCCAACTACCACGCCGCCAAGATTTCCACCGCTGTGTCTGCCGAAGTGGTGTCCCGTGCCAAGCAGGACGGCGCGTCCGTCACGGCTGGCGTCGCGATCCACTCGCTGGCGCTCAACGAACATGATGTCGGCGAATACCGCACCTTCTTCCGCCTCGCACCGCCCTTGCGCAACGAGGATGATCGTCTGGCCATGATCGAGGCGCTTAAGAACGGCACGCTCGATATCGTCGTCTCCTCGCACGATCCGCAGGATGTCGACACCAAGCGCCTGCCCTTCGCCGATGCCGCCATCGGCGCGGTTGGCCTAGAAACCTTGCTGGCGGTAGCCCTGCGTCTCCACCACAATGATCAGGTTCCGCTTCTGCGTTTGATCGACGCCCTCTCCACAGCGCCGGCAAAGATATTCGGCCTTCCCGGCGGCACGCTGAAGCCTGGTGCGCCAGCTGACCTGATCGTCGTTGATCTCGATCACCCATGGGTCGTCACGGAAACCGATCTGCATTCACGCTCGAAAAACAGCTGCTTTGAAGGCGCTCGGCTGCAGGGCAAGGTCTTGCAAACGGTGGTGGCGGGCCGCACAGTCTTCCAGCATTAAAGGGGATCTTCGTGCCGATACTGGAACCAGCCGCTTTCACGTCTTCGCTGGCGGCCTTGGCCGTTGCCCTGCTCTTCGGTTACCTGCTCGGCTCGATACCATCCGGCGTGATCATCACGCGCATGGCCGGCCTGGGTGACGTCCGCAACATCGGCTCCGGCAATATTGGCGCAACCAATGTGCTGCGAACCGGCCGCAAGGGCTTGGCTGCGCTCACCCTGCTCGGCGACGCCCTCAAGGGCGCCATCGCCGTCCTGCTCGCCGCTCGCTACGCTCCCGACGCTGCCCTGGTCGCCGGCTTCGGTGCCTTTCTCGGCCACCTCTTTCCTGTCTGGCTCGGCTTCAAGGGCGGCAAGGGTGTCGCCACCTATCTCGGCGTGCTGATCGCGCTCGCTGTTCCCGGCGCGTTGGTCTTCGCAGTCGTCTGGCTCGTTGTTGCAGCCATCACCAAATACTCGTCACTCGCCGCCTTGGTTGCAGCAGTGGCGGTGCCCATCGCGCTCTGGATTCTAGGCGCGCCTTATGTCGCCGAACTCTTTGCCTTGCTGACCGTCTTCGTCTTCGTCAAACATCGCGCAAACATCAGCCGTCTCTTGGCAGGCACCGAGTCCAGGATCGGCAGCAAGGGATGACCACGGTTAAGCCGCGGCGGCTCAGCGACCGTCAGCGCCTTGCCTGGCTGCGCCTGATCCGCAGCGACAATGTCGGCCCTTCCAGCTTCCGTCAGCTCGTAAGCCGCTTCGGTTCAGCCGACGCAGCCCTGGAAGCGCTTCCCGGTCTCACGCGTCGCGGTGGCGCCACGCGCCCCCTGAAGATCACCAGCGTCAGCGAAGCCGAACGCGAACTGGAACTCGCCGAGCGCTTTGGCGTCCAGTTCATCGCCATCGGTGAAAGCGACTATCCGCCGCTGTTGCAGCAGATCGATCATCCGCCGCCTCTGGTGGCGGTAAAAGGATCGACCGATGTCTTCAAGCGTCCCGGCGTCGCTATCGTCGGCGCGCGCAACGCTTCGCTTGCCGGCATCAAGATTGCGCGGATGCTCGCTACCGACATCGGCCGCCAAGGCTTCACCATCGTGTCCGGCCTCGCCCGAGGCATCGACACCGCCGCCCATGGGGGCAGCCTCGAGACCGGCACAGTCGCGGTCTTCGCCGGCGGCTTGGACAAGCCCTACCCGAACGAAAACATCCCGCTCGCCAACGCGATCGCCGAGCAGGGCGGTGCCCTCATCTCCGAAATGCCGCTCGGCTGGTCACCACGCGCGATCGACTTCCCGCGCCGCAATCGCCTGATTGCCGGGCTGTCCTATGGTCTCGTTGTTGTGGAAGCCGCCCAGCGCTCCGGTTCGCTCATCAGCGCACGTCTGGCCGGCGAACAAGGCCGCCTCGTTTTCGCAGTACCCGGCTCACCGCTCGATCAACGCAGCGGCGGCTCGAACGGCCTGCTGAAAGACGGCGCCACCCTTGTCACGGAAGCCGACGATGTCATCCGCGCTCTGGCGCCGCTGGTTGGCGAGCAGGTGCAGCCTCCGCGCTCCTGGCGCAAGGAAGCACTTTCGGATGCAGCCGTAGCTGCAATCGAGGTCGATGCCGAGCAGCCCGATGATGATGGCCGTAGCCGTGTGCTGGAGAGTCTTTCGCCGGTGCCAACTGACATCGACGAGATCGTCCGTCACACGCAGCTATCGACCGCGCAAGTTCAGTTCGTGCTGTTGGAGCTGCAACTTGCGGGCCGCATCGAGCGTCACTCAGGCAACGCTGTTTCGTTGCTCGAATCGGGCGTATAGATCATCCAGTCTAGGCGGCTGCTCGCCTTTGACCGTATCGCCAGCCTGAATATAAGCCATCTCGATATAGTGGGCGACGAGGTCGTAGCGCTCGGCCTGCGCCATGCTTCTCAACTGCCCAAGCATAGACTGAATATATTCGAGAGTTTCGCTAGGCCGCCCCGCAAGACGTTCCAGATCCGCCACTCAACCCTCCCGGCATAAACAATTGTGAGGAAACTGACCGCTCCCCACATTTGCTTACGGTAGGGACGACATCTTCTTGTCCGGTGACTATATCAGCGTAACCGTAGATTGCAACCTATGCATCAGTACACCTCAAGTTGCATCAGGTTGGATGAGGCAGGCGAGGTCCGCACTTGACCCCGGATCGATCCACAGCCATTTGACGAAGCTTGCGG
>NZ_DAMBUH010000005.1:28403-30880 GCF_032053605.1 Tianweitania sp. | reverse complement strand
AAGCCGATCAGCGGAACTCACCCTCCGCAGCAGAGAAAGCAAACAACAATATGGACGTCGTCGTCGTCGAGTCGCCTGCCAAGGCGAAAACGATCAACAAGTATCTCGGCAAGAACTTCAAGGTTTTGGCATCGTTCGGCCACGTGCGCGATCTGCCAGCCAAGGATGGTTCCGTTCTGCCGGACGAAGACTTCTCCATGTCGTGGTCGGTCGACACGGCATCGTCCAAGCGCCTGTCCGAAATTGCTGCCGCAGTGAAATCCGCTGACGGCCTGATTCTCGCAACCGATCCGGATCGCGAGGGTGAAGCCATTTCCTGGCACGTGCTGGAAGTTCTGCGCCAAAAGAAGGTGCTCAAGGACAAACCGGTCAAGCGCGTCGTCTTCAACGCCATCACCAAGAACGCTGTTCTTGATGCGATGGCCAACCCGCGCGACATCGATGGTCCGCTGGTTGAAGCCTATCTCGCTCGCCGTGCGCTCGATTATCTCGTCGGCTTCACGCTGTCCCCGGTTCTTTGGCGCAAGCTGCCCGGCGCACGATCTGCCGGCCGAGTCCAGTCCGTCGCGCTTCGGCTCGTTTGCGACCGCGAAGCTGAGATCGAGCGCTTCATTCGCGAAGAATATTGGAACATCGCGGCCAACCTGAAGACACCGCGCAGTGACGGCTTTGAAGCCAGGCTGACGGGCTTCGATGGCAAGAAGCTTCAGCGCCTCGACATCAAGAACGAGGAACAGGCG
Source organism: Tianweitania sp. (assembly GCF_032053605.1). Taxonomy (NCBI): domain Bacteria; kingdom Pseudomonadati; phylum Pseudomonadota; class Alphaproteobacteria; order Hyphomicrobiales; family Phyllobacteriaceae; genus Tianweitania; species Tianweitania sp. The sequence continues at coordinate 30,140 of NZ_DAMBUH010000005.1, read as the reverse complement.
ACCGACATCAAGACGATGCTTGAAGGCGCCGACTTCAAGACGCTGTCGGTTGAAGCCAAGCCCACCAAGCGCAATCCAGGCCCGCCCTTCACGACCTCGACCCTGCAGCAGGCTGCTTCGTCGCGGCTCGGTTTCGGCGCATCGCGCACCATGCAGGTTGCGCAGCGTCTTTATGAAGGTGTCGAGATCGGCGGTGAGACCACCGGCCTGATCACCTATATGCGTACCGATGGCGTGCAGATGGCGCCTGAGGCCATTGAAGCCGCACGTGCCGCGATCGTCGATCAGTTCGGCAACAAGTACCTGCCGGAAAAGGCGCGGCATTATTCCACCAAGGCGAAGAACGCGCAGGAAGCACACGAAGCCGTGCGCCCCACCGACTTCTCACGCACGCCGGCCTCCGTGCGGCAATATCTCGATGCCGACCAGGCGCGGCTCTATGAACTCGTCTGGAAGCGCGCGATCGCAAGCCAGATGCAGGCGGCCGATATCGAACGCACGACCGTCGAGATCGAGGCCAGGAACGGTTCGCGCGCTGCGACGCTTCGCGCCGTTGGTTCTGTGGTGCGCTTTGATGGCTTCATTGCCGCTTATACCGACCAGAAAGAAGACGACGCGGAAGATGAGGACGGCCGTCGCTTGCCCGAGATCCGCTCCGGCGAGACGATGGCACGCGAGTCGATCGTGGCCACCCAGCACTCCACCGAGCCGCCGGCCCGTTACTCCGAAGCTTCGCTCATCAAGAAGATGGAAGAGCTCGGCATCGGCCGCCCGTCGACCTATGCGTCCACGCTGAAGACGCTGGAAGACCGTGAATACATCACCGTCGACAAGCGCCGGCTGACGCCGCACTCCAAGGGTCGCATCGTCACAGCCTTCCTGGAAGGCTTCTTCGACCGCTATGTGGAGTATGACTTCACAGCCGGCCTCGAAGAAAAACTCGACGAGATTTCTGACGGCAAGCTCGCCTGGAAAGACGTGTTGCGCGACTTCTGGCGCGACTTCTCCGCAGCTGTGGCTGACATCAAGGAACTGCGCGTCACGGAAGTTCTCGACGCCCTGAACGAAGATCTGGCGCCCTTGGCGTTCCCGGATCGGGGTGATGGTACGGATCCACGCAGTTGCCCCAAATGCGGAAACGGTCAACTGTCCCTCAAGCTCGGCAAGTTCGGCGCCTTCGTTGGCTGCTCGAACTATCCGGAATGCTCCTTTACCCGTCAGCTCGGCGATGCCGGCAATGACAACGGCTCGGGTGAAAGCGAGTCCGGTGATCGTGTGCTTGGCAAAGACCCTTACACGGCCGAGGAAATTACGCTGAAGAGCGGTCGCTTTGGCCCTTACGTCCAACGCGGCGACGGCAAGGAAGCCAAGCGGTCGAGCTTGCCCAAGGGGTGGACCCCCGACTCGATTGACCACGAAAAGGCGTTGGCCCTGCTGGCACTCCCCCGCGATGTTGGTCAGCACCCGGAAAGCGGCAAGATGATCTCGGCCGGCCTTGGTCGCTATGGTCCCTTCCTGCTGCACGACGGCAAATACGCCAACCTAGAGACGATCGAAGACGTGTTTTCCGTCGGCATCAATCGTGCCGTGTCGGTGATCGCTGAAAAGGCAGCCAAGGGCGGTGGTCGTGAACGCGGAACGCCTGCAGCGCTGAAGGATCTCGGCGAGCATCCTGACGGCGGCGGCGCGATCACCGTGCGCGAAGGCCGCTACGGTCCTTACGTGAACTTCGGCAAG
>NZ_DAMBUH010000005.1:13519-28377 GCF_032053605.1 Tianweitania sp. | reverse complement strand
CCACGCTGCCCAAAGGCAAGGACCCGGCATCGGTGACGGTTGAAGAAGCCGTCGCCTTGATTGCCGCTAAGGGTGGCGCCGCTCCAGCCGCTCGCAAGAAAGCGCCGGCCCGCAAGGCAGCTGCTCCGGCCGCGGCCAAGAAGGCCGCGACGACAAAGAAGGCGCCGGCCAAGAAGCCGGCAGCAAAAGCAAAGAAAGCCTGACACGAGTGGCACGCAGGATACCTGGAACGGGCAAGAAGACTCGGACAACTGAAGGCGGCGCCGCAAGCGGCAACGCCTTCCGTCCGACGCGTGACCAGCTCCTGCAGTTCATCACCGAGAACCCGGATCAGGCCGGCAAGCGCGAAATCGCCAAAGCCTTTCGCTTGAAGAATGACGATCGCATCTGGCTCAAGGAGATGCTGTCTGATCTGGCTGACGACGGGTTGGTCGAGAAAAAGGTCAAGCGTCTTGCCGTAGCCGGCGCTCTGCCGCCCATCGCCGTGCTCGATGTGATCGAGCGCGATCGTGATGGCGGGCTGATCGGCAAGCCCGTTGAAGGCGACGATACGGTTCGTGTGGCAATCCGCGTCGGCCGTGGCGACAAAGGCCCTGCTCCCGGCGTCGGTCAGCGCATCCTCGCCAAGATCTTCGCCAACAAGGATCGCGAAGGCCCCGCCTATAGCGGTCGTGTCGTCAAGGTTCTCGAACGTCGCCGCGATGCCATGCTGGGCGTCGTCCGCAAGGCGCGCGACGGTTGGCGTCTGGAGCCCGTGGAGCGCCGCCAGCCTGAGCTGATCATCGACGATCTCGGTGATGCACAGGTCGGCGATCTCGTTGAAGTCGAGCCGGCCGGAAACGTCCGCTACGGTCTTCCGCGCGGCCGCGTTATTTCCGTGATGGGATCGCTGACGAGCGAAAAGGCGGTCTCGATGATCGCCATCCACGCCCATGACATCCCCCACATCTTCCCCGCTTCCGTTCTGTCGGAAGCAGCGGAAGCCGAGCCTGCAACGATGGGCAAGCGAGAAGACTGGCGCGATGTGCCGTTGGTCACCATCGATCCCGCCGATGCCAAGGATCATGATGACGCGGTTTACGCCCAGCCTGACAGCGACGAAGCCAACCCCGGCGGCGTGATCGTCAACGTCGCGATCGCCGATGTCGCAGCTTACGTCCGCCCCGGCTCGCCCATGGATCGCGAAGCGCTGGAACGCGGCAACTCCGTTTACTTCCCGGATCGCGTCGTTCCGATGCTGCCTGAACGGATCTCCAACGATCTCTGCTCGCTACGCGAGAACGAGGATCGCCCGGCGCTAGCCGTGCGTATGGTCTTTGCCGCCGACGGCCATAAGATCCGCCACAGCTTCCACCGCATCATGATGCGCTCGCATGCCAAGCTCGCTTACGCGCAGGCGCAGGCGGCCGTGGATGGCGACCTCGACGAAAAGACCGAGCCGCTGCTCGGTCCCGTCCTCCAGCCGCTTTGGGACGCCTATGCAGTTCTCAAGCGCGGCCGCGACAAGCGCCAGCCGCTCGAGCTTGATCTTCCCGAACGCAAGATCCTGTTGAAGGAAGATGGCACGGTTGATCGCGTCGTCGTGCCGCCGCGCCTGGATGCCCACAAGCTCATTGAAGAATTTATGATCCAGGCCAACGTGGCCGCAGCGGAAACTCTGGAAGCCAAGAGCCAGCCGCTGATCTACCGCCGCCACGATGCACCATCTCTGGCCAAGCAGGAATCGCTTCGCGAATTTCTGCAAACCATCGGTCAGTCGCTCGCCCACGGTGCGCAGATGAAGCCCAGCCAGTTCAACCAGATACTCGGCCGCGTTGCCGGCACCGAGCATGAAACACTGGTGAACCAAGTCGTGCTTCGCTCGCAAAGCCAGGCGGAATATGGTCCGGAGAACATCGGCCACTTTGGCCTTAATCTTCGCCGCTACGCCCACTTCACCTCGCCGATCCGCCGTTACGCAGACCTCATCGTCCATCGCGCGCTGATCACGGCCTTGAACCTCGGTTCAGACGGCCTGACGCAAAACGAAGTCGAGCGTCTCGGCACGATTTCCGAACTGATTTCCACAGCCGAGCGGCGCGCAATGGCCGCCGAGCGCGACACGGTTGATCGCCTGATTGCCGCCCATCTCGCGGAGCGCGTTGGCGAAAGCTTTGAAGCTCGCATTTCAGGCGTCACCAAGGCCGGGCTCTTCGTTCAACTGCCGGATCTCGGCGCCGACGGCTTCGTGCCGGTCGCAACGCTCGGTCGGGAATACTATATCTTCGATGAAGCGGCGCGGGCACTCGTCGGCGATCGCACGGGTGGCGGCTATCAGTTGTCCGATGTTGTCGAGGTGCGGCTGGCCGAAGTAGCGCCGCTGGCCGGCGCATTGCGGTTCGAAATGCTTTCCGAGCCAAAGGCCATGCGACAGGGTACGCGCTCGTTCCACAAGGCCAAGGTCGGCCGCGAGCGCCAGCGCGCGCGGATTGGCCAAGCCAGCCGATCACCAGGGCGCGGAAAGAGGAAGTGATGGAAAACGAAAGCGAGTTCACCAGCGGCACGCCCGTTCGTCCTGTTCGCCCTCTGATCCCGGCCATGTGGCGCGGCTTCCGCGGCCGCTGCCCGCATTGTGGTGAGGGCAAGCTGTTCCGCGCTTTTGTCAAGGTCAACGATGCCTGCCCTGCTTGTGGCGAAGACTTCCATCATCATCGCGCCGATGACCTTCCTGCCTATCTCGTTGTCTTCATCGTCGGCCACATCGTCGTCGGCGCCTTCATGGGCGTGGAAACGATTGGCGACCTCGCTTTGTGGCAGCATCTCGCGATCTGGGTTCCGCTTACGATCGTCGCCTGCATCGCGCTGCTGCAGCCTGTAAAGGGCGCGGTCGTCGGGCTGCAATGGGCCCTGTACATGCACGGCTTTGGCGGCCATGAAGACGACATCGAACACCATCCGGAACTCGAAACCGCGGATGGAGCCGCCCGTTGACGGCGCTCGACGGCATCAGCCGCAGCGAACTCGATGTCAAGGAATCCCGCGACTTCGCCATCGGTCCCGGTCCTCTGCGCCCGCGCGATGCCGCAACCCTGATTCTCCTGGACCACAGCGGCGGCGAGATCCGCGTTCTGATGGGCAAGCGCGCAAGCAAACATGCCTTCATGCCGGGCAAGTTCGTATTTCCCGGCGGACGAACGGATCCAACTGATGGCCGCGTCAAAGTGAGCGGCACACTCCACCCTGCCGTCGAACAACGCATCATCGGCGGCACTCGCATCACACCAACGCGCGCCCGCGCCATCGCTCTGTCGGCGATTCGTGAGACCTACGAGGAAGCCGGCCTGCTGATCGGCACGAAAGGCACGTTCTCCACCAGTCATGAAGGCTGGCACGGCTTTGCCGAGCATGAGGTCCAGCCGAATCTCGAAAAGCTCCGCTTCGTGGCCCGTGCCATCACCCCTCCGGGCCGTGTGCGCCGTTACGACACCCGCTTCCTCGCCGCCTGGCGCGACGATGTTGCGGTGGAGTTGCCCGAAGGTCCCACGTTGGAACTGGAGGAACTTGCCTGGATGTCGCTGGCACAAGCCCGCGCTACCGACTTGCCTGCCATCACGCTCAGCATTCTCACCGATCTGGAAGAACGCCTGAAGGATGATCCAGAGCTGACTTCGGATGCTCCTACGCCTTTCTACCGGATGCTCCACAACCGCTTCAAGCGAGACCTCGTCTAGTCCGCATGCCGCAGTTGCGGCGCGAACGGTCGGTTCCGGCTTGACTTTCCGCCCTCACTTGGTATCAGACGGGCAACCTAGCGTCGCGCTTTGCGCAGGCGCGCTCGCTCAATTCAAACGGATACGACCATGGCAAAAGCCGCAAACATCAAGATCAAGCTTCTGTCCACGGCCGACACGGGCTTCTTCTACGTCACGAGCAAGAACAGCCGTACCAAGACCGACAAGCTGTCGTTCCGCAAGTACGATCCGGTTGCGAAGAAGCACGTCGAGTTCAAGGAAACCAAGATCAAGTAATCGATTGATCTCAGGTTGAACGAACAAGCCGCCTTTAGGCGGCTTTTTTGTTGCCTGCGATTTGCGAGAGGCGAGCCTGAAGGTGGATGGGCAAGGACCATTGCCCTCTCCGATGAGAAGTCGCAGCCGTGCGTTAGTTCATCGAGCAATGAGTCGTTTCGCGAGCCTTAAGCCGCGTCGGCGACGACTCGGTTGCGTCCGGCAGCCTTGGCATCGAACAGCGCAATGTCTGCCCGCTTTAACAGATCCTGCAGACTGTCACCCGCCGCCATCTGCGCCACGCCGACACTCACCGTCACATCGAGCGGCGTCCCTGCCCGGCCCACCCGGAATGCGCGATCCGCAACTTCGCCGCGGATGCGCTCGGCAACCGTCTGCGCCACATGGCGGTCGGTATCCGGCATCACCACCACGAACTCCTCGCCTCCATACCGGCAAGCGAGATCGATGCCGCGCACATTCTTGCGCAGCCGCCGCGCGAACTCGCGCAGCACATCGTCGCCGCCATCATGACCGAACCGGTCATTCACCGACTTGAAGCGGTCGAGATCGGTGATCAGCAGCGACAGTGGCCGGTTCCGGTTCTGCGCGCGCTCGAGCAGCGTTGCCAGATGCGTATCGAGGTAACGCCGATTGTGCAGTCCGGTCAGCGGATCGGTCACGGCCATGACGATGGTCTGCGTCACATTGGTCCGCAATTCATCATTGTAGCGCTTACGCATGACCTGCGTGCGTAACCGCGCAACCAGCTCCTGCCGGTCCACCGGTCGCGTCAGGAAATCGTTGACGCCCAGTTCCAGCGCCCGAACGATCCGCCCGTCACCCGGACCATCGGCGATCAGGATGATCGGGATGTTGCGCGTGCGATCAAGCGACCGCAGCTGCGCGCACAGTCGCAACGGATCGAACTCGGCAAAACCCGCCGAAACGATGATGCACTCGTAGGGCTTCTCGGCCGCCTGAAACAGGCCGGCCTGCGGTTCAACGGAAAGATCGGCTGCGCAGGTTTCGTCCAACACGCGCATGAGCTGCGTATAGGAAGACGGCTTTTCGTCGATCAGCAGCACCAAAGGCGGCACATCGGAGTGGCTCGCGACGCGGGTCAACAAAGCATCCATGCCGATATGGCGCGTGGTCGCTGCGCGAAGCCGAAGCTCGTCTGTCAGCGCCTTTAGCCGAATCAGGCTCTTCACCCGCGTCATCAGCGCGATCGGATCTGCCGGCTTGGTCAGGAAATCATCCGCCCCGGCATCAAGCCCGCGGATACGATCCGACACTTGGTCGAGTGCCGTGACCATCACGACCGGAATATGCGCGGTCAGCGGATCAGCCTTCAGCCGCTGACAGACTTCGAACCCGTCCATGCCCGGCATCATCACGTCGAGTAGCACGACATCGATCTTGTCGTTGCGGCAAAGCTCCAGGGCATCGAAGCCGTTGGTGGCGGTGACCACATCGAAATACTCGGCCGTCAGCCGCGTCATCGACGACAAGGATGCGTGCGGTCATGACTGGAAACTCCGCAGCAGCTCAGGCGTCGCCGAGATAGGATTTGATCGTTTCGATGAACTTGCCGACCGAAATCGGCTTGGAAATATAGGCCTCACATCCACCTTGACGGATGCGCTCCTCATCGCCCTTCATTGCAAAGGCGGTGACGGCGATGATGGGGATTGTGTGCAGGTCGTCGTCTTCCTTAAGCCACTTGGTGACTTCCAGGCCCGAAACTTCCGGCAGCTGAATATCCATCAGAATGAGATCGGGCCGATGGGTGCGCGCAAGATCCAGCGCTTCGAGCCCGTTCCTGGTGCGCACGGTCTCATAACCGCTGGCTTCGATCAGGTCGCGGAAGAGCTTCATGTTCAGCTCATTGTCCTCGACGATCATAACCTTCTTCGGCATGCTTTCTCCGATCCTCGCAGCGGCAGCCTGCAGCCTCCCTCCACGTGCTGCGCATCATAGGGTGAACTCGTTGATGAAACGCAAATTCTGAGACGCATACAACTCAGAAGCGAGCATTGATTTGCGCATCTCAGGGGTTGCACCTTGCGAGCGATGGCATGGCTCCGTATGCAGAGAGCAACCACGGATACAGCACCATGACTCGCGATAGTTCCTCCGCCGAATCGATTGGCGTCAGCGCGCTCGGCTTCATTGCCGCTGATCCCGAACTGCTGGGCCGCTTCCTCGCGATAACCGGCATCGAACCCGCGCAAATCCGCCAAGCGGCTACTGAACCAGGCTTTTTGGCCGGTGTGCTGGATTTCGTGTTGGCTCATGAGCCGACCTTGCTCGCTTTCGCGTCAAGCAGCGATCTCGATCCCGCAGCAATTCTCAAGGCGCGGCGCACCCTTCCCAATGGCTCCGATGATTATGACAGGTCGATATGAGTGACGATCCGGAAACCGCGCGTCAGATCGCCGAACTGTCTTCGGACGACCGGCCGCTACTCGTTCTCGACGTGGACGACGTCCTGCTCGAATTCCTGCGCGTGTTCCCGAACTTCCTGGATCAGCAGGGCTTCGAGCTGAAGTTGCGCACCTTCAAGCTCACCGGCAACATCGTCGATAAGCTCACCCGCGAGGAAGCGGATCCGCAGCAGGTCACAGCCATGATCGACGAGTTCTTCGGTGCTCAGGCCGACTGGCAGCCGCTGGCCGAAGGTGCCGCCGACGCGCTCGCAAGCTTCGGCGACGCCGCCGAGATCGTGCTGCTGACGGCAATGCCGCACCGCCATCGCGACACCCGCCGTGCCCATCTCGATGCGCTCGGCCTGAACTATCCGTTGCTCACCACGGAGGCGCCGAAAGGTCCGGCCGTGCGTCGCCTTCGCGGCGAAACAAAACGTCCCGTCGCCTTTGTGGATGACATCCCGCACAATCTGGCGTCAGTGCTGCGTGCAGTGCCAGACGCGCATGTCTTCCACATGATGGCCGACCCGGAAGTGCGCGCTCTGCTCGATCCCCTCGAAGACGGCATGCATCATGTCACGACTTGGGCCGATGCCGCGCCGCGCATTGCGGATGCACTCGGTATCCAACGCAGCGTGTAATCAGCGACCCTGCAGAAGCTCCAACACAGCTTCTGCGGCAACCTCGCTGGACGGACGATCCGTCCGCATCCGCTCGGCGACGCTGTCCAAACCCTGAAGCTGCCAGCGCCGCGCCTCGGTATCGACAAGCAGCGCTTCCAGCTGTCGAGCGATCAAACCCGGTCGCAGGAACTCATTGATAAATTCGGGCACGACAAGCCGATCGGCGATCAGGTTCGGCAAGGCCGCCGTCCAGATCGTGATCAGCCGTGTGACTGCGCTCATCAGCAGATCGGTCTTGTAGCAGGAAACCATTGGAACGCGCGCCAGCGCCAGTTCCAGAAGCACTGTGCCGGACGCCGCCATCGCCGCATCGGCCGAGGCAAACGCCTTCAGCTTTTCCTCCGGTCCGGACACGATCTCAGGTGCCACGGGCCATGACCGCGCTTCTTCCGCAACCAGGGCAGCGACATGCGGAACGGTCGGAATAACCACCCGGAATGCGTTGCCGCGTTCGCGCAGCAGTTTCAATGTTTCCCCAAACGGCCGCATCAGACTGCGCACTTCGCCCCGTCGCGAGCCCGGCAGAACCAGCAATGTCTTCTCGCCTGAAGCACCTTGACGGTCACGTTGCTGCTCGGCGGCTTCCAGAAGGTCCGGATCGCTGGCCAGCCTGTGGCCAACATAGATCCCCTTCGGCCCTTGCAAATCTTCCAGCACCTTTTCCTCGAAAGGAAGGATGCAGAGAATGCGATCGATATAGGGCTTCATCGCCGGCGCACGGCCAGGGTTCCACGCCCATACGCTGGGGCAAACATATTTGACGATCGGAATGGCGGGATCGAGAGCCCTCACCTTCTTAGCGACACGCAGGGTGAAGGCAGGGCTGTCGATCGTAATCAGGCAGTCCGGCTTGGCATCGACAATCGCACGCGCGGTCGTTCCGATTCGATAAACCAGACGCGGCAGATCGCGCACCACGGCACTGACGCCCATCAGCGCGATGTCGCCTGGATCGAACAACGGCTTCAACCCCAGCGATTGCAGATGCCGCCCGCCGACGCCTACCAGTTCAACAGGGCGCCCGGCTCGTTTCTCAATGGCACGAACCAGATCGAAGCCAAGCAGATCGCCCGATTCTTCGCCAGACACGATAGCGATGCGCAAAGGCTTGGCGGTCTGGTTCACGGCTGCACCTCGATCCCGCTGATGAAGAGCCCGGCCTCATCGGCCGCTGCGACGGTCTTGGCAAAGTCCAGCACAAAGGCGCGATTGGCTTCCACCGCAATGCCGCGCAAACCCGCGCGCCGTGCATCCAGAACCGTTTTTGGGCCAATTGCCGGAAGATCGGCCCGGATATCCTGCGCAGGCTTGGCGCATTTCACCAGCACGCCGCCTGTCTTGCCCGCGAGCCGACCGTGATCGCGCAAGGGGATCATGCGCTCAAGCAAGCCATCGGTGCCCTCGATTCCCTCAAGGGCAACAGCGCGCCCCCCTATCGCGATCGCAGCCTGGCCAATATCCAGACGGCCGATCACCTTTGCGGCTTCCAGCGCGGCCTTGATGTTGCGCTCGTCCTCAGCATTTGGCGAGACACGCGTCATGGCCCCAGCGCGCGCCAGAAGATCCGGCACGACCTGATGCGCGCCAACCACGCTTATCCCTGCATTTTCGATGTGGCGCATCACAGCGCGCAACAAGCCATCGTCGCCCAGCGCCAGTTCGATGGCGAGGCGCGGCAGAACCTTGAGCACGCGCGGCGTCCACTTCAGCGCCCGAAGCTTCGGGCGCCGGACCACGCCTCCAGCCAGCACAGCATGCGTCACGCCGGCGGCCTTCATGTGATCGAAGCCGACCGCTGCCGCCTCAATCGGCAGAACCACATGCTCGTAGTGTTGCAGTTCTGCGAGACGATCCGCCTCGCCGTCCAGAATAAAGATGAAGGGGTTCAGGCCGGCAAGGCTCAGGCTTTGCGCGACGTTGACCGGGAGGCTGCCACTACCCGCGACGATACCGACACGACTACCCGGCGGCAGCAAGCCGCTGGGTTGCGTGTCACTCACCCTCGTCGCCGCTATCATCCCCGCGCGTACCCCGCTTCGCTGCCGCCACATAATGGCGCTTGCCGCGTTCTTGCAGGAAAGCAAGGATGTCGGCAACGGCCGGGCCATGATCACCCTCGGCCGCCAACCGTGAAACATTCTCCGACAAAGGCGTGTCGGCTTCAAACAGCAGACGGTAAGCGCGTCGAGCTGCATTGATCTCGGCACGAGGCAGCCCGGAGCGCTTCATCCCGATCAGGTTCAGACCATGCAGGCGAGCGCGCGCGCCCGATGCCAGGGCGTAAGGAATGATGTCGCCGGTCACGCCCGTGACACCGGACACAAAGGCATGATGCCCGACCCGTGCAAACTGATGGATCGCCGCCAATCCGCCGATCGTGACGAAATCGCCCAGTTCGACATGGCCGCCGAGTGCTGCCGAATTGGCGATGGTGACATTGTCGCCAACTTCGCAGTCATGGCCGATATGGCTCATGGCCATGAAGTAGCCGTTCTTGCCAACCGTCGTCTTGCCACGGCTGTTGTCGGAGCCGCAATGCATCGTAACGCCTTCGCGGATCTGGCAATTTTCGCCGATCGTCAGGGTCGTCCGGCCGCCTTTATGCGCCTTGTTTTGTGGCGGTGCGCCAAGCACGGCCTGCGGAAACACGATGCAATCCCCGCCGAGGGTCGTCGCACCGCGGATGCTGACATGGCTGACCAGCTCACAGCGATCACCGATCACCGCATCCGCTCCCACATAAGAGAACGGACCAACCGTCACGCCTTCGCCGAGCTGTGCTCCCGGCTCGACAACAGCCAACGGATGGATTGTGGTTTCACTCAAAATACGCGCCTCACTGCGGCAGCTTCGGGGTCATCATTGCGGATACTTCCGCTTCCGCAACCTTGACGCCATCAACCGTGGCTTCGCAGCTGAAGCGGAAAATGCTGCCTCGCTGCTTGGTCTTGCGAACGGCAATCCGCAACTGATCGCCTGGAACGACCGGCTTACGGAACTTCGCATTGTCGATGGTCATGAAATAAACAAGCGACGGCTTGTCATTGCCGCCAGCGTGAATGCAGATCGCGCCGGCTGTCTGGGCCATCGCCTCGATGATGAGGACGCCCGGCATTACCGGCCGTTCAGGAAAATGACCCTGAAAATGGGGTTCGTTGATCGTCACATTCTTGATGCCAACAGCCGAGTCACCGCCATCGATCTCGACGATGCGGTCGATCAGCAGGAAGGGATAGCGATGCGGCAGAAGCTTCAGGATCTGGAAGATGTCGACGCTGTCCAGCGTGGTTGAGGCCTGAACGTCACTCACTGGCAACGGCTCCCTTCTTGGGGCGCTTCGCCAAGCGCCTGATCGTTGCAATCTCACGCAACATTTCGCCCATCGGCTGCGCAGGATAACCGCCCCACGCCTCGCCCGCAGGCACATCATTCATAAAGCCACTGCCGGCAGCCAGTCGAGCGCCCGACCCAATCTTTAGATGGTCGGCCAAGCCGACACCGCCGCCCATCATCACGCCGTCGCCGAGCTGCACCGAACCCGAAATACCGCAGAGCCCGGCAACGATACAGCCGCGTCCAATGCGCACATTATGGGCGATCTGAACGAGATTATCGATCTTGCTGTGTTCGCCGATGACCGTATCGGACATCGCGCCGCGATCTACAGTCGTGTTGGCGCCGATCTCGACATGATCCTGGATGATCACGCGCCCGATCTGCGGCATCTTCTCAGGCCCACGCGCGCTCCCGACATAGCCGAAGCCGTCCTGGCCTATGCGCACGCCCGCATGGATAATGACATTGTTGCCAATCAGCGCATGAAGCACCGTCGCGCCCGCGCCCACATAGCTGTCGCGACCGATCTGACAACCGGCCCCAATCACGGCATTCGCAGCAATAATCGCGCCCGAGCCGATCGCTGCACCCCTACCGATCACGGCACCAGCCTCGATGGTAGCGCCCTCTTCGACCACGGAATCGTCATCGATATGCGCGGCGGCGGAAACTCCGGTGCGACCGGTAACACTCGTCGGACGAGCAGCGTTCGGATACATCAGTCGGCCGACAGCCGCGAAGGCCGCTTGCGGATGATCCACCACGAGCACTGCGATGTGAGAAGGCACCTTGTCGGCAAGCTGCGCCGGAACGAACACGGCTCCCGACTGCAGGCCCGCCAAGGCACCACGATGCTTGGCGTCGACAAAGGTCACATGATCGCGATCAGCTGTGTCGGCCGAGGCAATGCCAGTAATCTGGCGGCCATGAAGCTCGCCCTGCTGCAGGCTTGCTCCCGCGACCGCCGCAATCTCCGCAACGGTGAAAGCGCGCGAAGGCGCGAAGAAGACGGGAAGAGTCATCAAATGCTCCGGTTCTCCTGGCCGCTAAGCAGCCAGGAGAGAACGCGCGGTTTAGAAGCGCGAGGAGATGCCGAAGTTGAAGTTCTGCTCGTCGTCGCCGTCTTCCTTCTTCACAGGAACGGCATAGTCGACGCGCAGCGGGCCGAATGGCGAAGCCCAGATCACCGATGCACCAACCGATGCGCGCCATTCCATGTCGGTGCCGGTCGCACCTGCGAGGTTGTTGCCATACAGCGTGGCCGCATCCGCGAAGACTGCACCCTTCAAGCCGAAGCTCTGTGGGAACACTGGCATCGGGAACTGTGCTTCCGCGCTCGCATTGAAGTAGGTCGCACCACCGAGGTGATCGCCCGTACCCGGATCGAACGGACCGAAGCCGTCGTAATCGAAGCCACGGATCATGCGGTCATTGGCGCGGAAGTAGTCGAACACACGCAGATCGCCGCCGCCGAAGCCCTCGATGTGACCGGCACCTGCCGACACAAGGCCGACGATGTCCATCTCTTCCGAGAGCGTCTTGTAGTAAGTGCCGCGACCGGTGAACTTCACCCACTCCGCGTCGCCACCCAGACCGGCCGCTTCAACAGCGAAGGTCGAGAAGATACCGGCATGCGGGTTCTTCTGGTCGTCGATCGTGTTGTAGGTCAACGTCGCGCTGACAGACGACTTGATCCACGGGCTCTGATTTTCGATCGCGTCACGGATCTGCGGAGCGAGATCACAGCTCGGATCGAACACGCCATCATCGGTTTCGCAGTCGTCGTCGTACTTGTACTTTTCCTGCGTCAGATTGTACGCAAACTGCGTGCTCAAGGCTTCGGTGATCGGCAGACCGAACCGGATCGTGCCGCCGTTCAGCTCGCTCTTGTAGTCGTTGTCGTATTCGCGGGTCTGGCGGAAGATGTCGAAGCCAGCAGCGATACGACGACCGAGGAAATAAGGCTCGGTGAACGACAGGTTATAGTCGCGTGTGTTCTTGCCGACGCCGACACCCAAACGGATGAACTGGCCGCGACCAAGGAAGTTGCGCTCGGTGATCGAACCTTCGGCGGTGGGGCCGCCACCAGTCGAGCCGCCGGTGGTGTAACCGCCGCCGATCGAGAACTCACCCGTCGCCTTTTCAACCACGTCCACCACCAGGATGACCTGGTCCGGCTGCGAGCCAGGCTGCGTCGAAACATTGACGCTGGTGAAGTAATCGAGGCGCTCCAGGCGGCGCTTGGCACGCTGGATCAGAACCTGGTTGAACGCATCGCCTTCGCTGACGTCGAACTCGCGACGGATGACGTAGTCACGCGTGCGGTCGTTGCCACGGATCTCAATGCGCTCGACATAAGTGCGCGCGCCCTGGTCGACCGAATACACAACCGAGATCGTGCGGTTGTTGAAGTCGCGGTCGCCCTGCGGCGTAACCTGCGCAAACGCATAACCGCTGCCGGCCAGACGCTCGGTCAGAGCCACGATCGTGTCTTCAACGTCCTTGGCGCTGTAGGTCGCGCCTGGCTGCGTCTTTAGGAGCGGACGCAGCGTGTCGGCGTTCACGTCCGTGATGGCGGAGTCGATCGACACGTCGCCGAACGTGTAACGCTCGCCTTCCTGAACGGTGAAGGTGATCGTGTATTCGTTGGTTGCCGGATCGAGCTCGGCGCTGGACGACACGACCTGGAAGTCGGCATAGCCGCGATTGTAATAGAAGCGGCGCAGTGCTTCCTCGTCGGCCTTCTGCTTGTCCGCATCATAGATGTCGTTGCGGGTCAGGAACGACAGGAAGTTCGATTCGCGGGTTGCGACCACGTCACGCAAACGACGTGCAGGGAAAGCGCTGTTTCCAACGAAGTTCACGGCCGTGATCTTGGTGCGGTCGCCTTCGTTGATCTGGTACACAACGTTGACGCGGTTTTCGCCGAGATCGACGATCTGTGCCGTCACGGTCGCATCGTTGCGCCCGATCTGCCGGTAAGCACCTTTGATGCCTTCCACGTCAGCATCGACGGTAGCCTGCGAATAGCCGCTGCGGGGCTTGGTCTGAACGCCGGCGCTGAGCTGCTCGTCCTTAACCTTGCTGTTGCCCTGGAACAGAACCTGGTTGACGATCTTATACTCGACAACCTGCACCACGAGGGTGCCGCCGTTCTGGTTGATCTGGACATCGGAGAACAAACCGGTGTCGAACAAACGCTTCACAGCGTCGTCAAGATCGGCGTTCGAAAACTGCTTGCCCGGCGTGACGCCGATATAGCTGCGCACGGTGTCAGCATCGACGCGCTGGTTTCCGCGGACCTCGATGCGGCTGACCACGGCCGCGTCGGCGACCGAGACCATGCCCAGCTGAGCGATAACAGCGCCTGGAGCGACCAGGGCGGCGGACAACGCCACCGCGGATGCGGCGCTCTTGAAACGAAATGTTGGCTTCATCGGGCCCCTAAACCTTTTACTCTCGTAGTCCCCACAGCGAGAAACCCGGCCATCGCAGTTGGTCCCACAACCGTCATAGCCGTATTTTCCCTACACGCAAGGTTTCTGGTTAATGTGCATTTACTAATCCCGCTGGCGTGTCATTCCCGACACGCAATTCGGGGCTCATGGTAAATGCTTAGTCAATATCAACCGCTTGCGACGACCTTCATCTCGTTCAGCATCCAAAAAGGTCGTTCCAGAAAACGAATCCCATGAAGCACAGCACCGCGAAAATACCCACGCGATACACAGCCTCCATCACCCGTTCCGAAACCGGACGTCGTTGAACAGCCTCAACTGCGTAGAAGACTAGATGGCCGCCGTCCAGTGGGGGAATCGGAAGAAGGTTGAGAATGCCGATGCCTACCGACAAGAGGGCAGCAAGCTGGATGAGCCACTGGAAGCCCAGCTTCGCCGCCTGCCCCGACATTTCTGCGATCTTCACCGGCCCGCCGAGCTGGCACTTGTCTTCACGCCCGACAACAAACCTTTGCAAGAATTGACCGGTTCGGCTGATGATGTGGCCGGTTTCGACCACGCCCTGCTGCACGGCTTCAAGCGGAGAATATTCCACCATCCGGCCTTGGCCCACATCGCGGTTGTTCACGACGCCGATCACACCGGTGCGCGCGACATTGCCTAGCGCGTCATTTTGTTCGATCAGCTCGGGCGTCGCGGTGACCGTCATATCCTGACCGCCGCGATTGATCGTGAAGGTCAGCGGATCCCCAGCCCGGCCGGACACCAGCCGCTGCACATCGGCAAAGCTGTCAACCTTCGTGCCATCCACAGCCACGAAGCGATCCCCAGGCTGGATGCCGGCAACGGCGGCCGGGCTGCCGGGACGAACCTCCGCCACGGTCGGATCCAGAACCGCGCGGCCATAGATCGAGAACATCACGCTGAACACGACGATGGTCAGGAGGAAGTTGAACATCGGGC
>NZ_DAMBUH010000005.1:1164-13509 GCF_032053605.1 Tianweitania sp. | reverse complement strand
CACGGTCAGCGCGCGCTTCCACACCGGCTGGGTGTGGAAGGCCACACGCCGTTCCGCGTCGGTCAGCATTTCCGTTGATTCGGGATCAGGTGTGCTCGTCGCGTTCATGTCGCCGACGAACTTCACGTAGCCACCCAGCGGAACGGCGCACAATTTCCAGCGCGTACCGCTGCGGGCGGTGTAGCCGATCAGCTCCGGACCGAAGCCGATCGAAAAGGCTTTGACGCCGATGCCGCACCAGCGCCCGACGAGATAGTGCCCCATCTCATGAACGAAGACGACAACGAGAAGCACGAACAGAAACGGCACGAGCGTGCCCAGGATCAGGCCCTCGCTTCCGAAGATTGCGGTCAGAAACTCACCCACGCTTGTTCCGTTCACTCCGGTGCCTTGTTGCACCTGCTGTCGCTAAGCGTTCTCCATTAGAGGAGACCGTTTGTCGGGGTTCAGCCCATCACATCCCAAAGAACAAACCGCGTGATGGTTCGTGCAGACCGCCCGTCAAGAGCCCGATCAGGTACAAGGCCAAAGCGGCGGCGACAAGTCCATCGACCCGGTCCATAACGCCACCGTGACCGGGAATGAGACGGCCGGAGTCTTTTACGCCAAAGCGCCGCTTGATCGCCGATTCCAAAAGGTCCCCGACTTGCGAAACGATCGAAAGCACCAGTGCTGCAACAGCAAGAAGAAAGCCGGCTTCGATCCCCATCAGCCGGCCGACCCCGGCGCCAACGATCACTGCAGCCAGCGCGCCGCCAAGCGCTCCGCTCCATGTCTTGCCGGGCGAAATTGATGGCGCGAGCTTGCGTCCGCCGATCAACCGACCAAACACATAGGCCAGGCTGTCGGTTGTCCAAACCACGGTGAACAAAAAGACCATGGCCGCGAGCCCAGCCGTTCCGCCCTCGCGAACCTGGTCAATCGAGACGGCGGCAAGCAACGCATAAACGAGACCGCCACTGACCCAAATTCCCGCGCGTCCTGAAAGCCGTGCTTCATAGAGGAGGCCGACAAGCATGGCGGCCAGCGCGACCGGCACCACGATCGCCGCCTTCATGTTGAGGATCAGCGGAATCAGCGCGACGGCCAGCAACAGCCACATGATCATGCGGCTGCGTTGCTGCACGCGAGCCCCCGCCATCTCCAGCCACTCATAAAGAAGAGCGCAGGCGAAGAAGGCGATCATCAGGTGATAGACGATGCCACCATAATAGGTGATCGCCAGCACGATGCTGCCGAGGATCACCCCTGAGACGATGCGCAAACCGAGATTATTGAGACGGCGCGGGCGGCGAAAGTCCAAGCCGGCTTCCCGCTGATTCCTGATCATGATGCGGCTTGCCGCGGGACGCCCGCCATAGCGGCGCTCGCGGCCGGCAAAGGACGCGAGCGCATCCTCAAGGTGTGTCTTGCTGAAGTCCGGCCACAGTACAGGCAGGAACACCAACTCGCTATAAGCGCATTGCCAGGTTAGGAAGTTCGACAGGCGCATCTCGCCGCTGGTGCGGATCACCAGATCGGGATCGGGCATGCCGGCCGTATCGAGCGAGCGGCTGATCAGCGCTTCATCGATGGCATCCGGCGCAAGCCGCCCCGCAGCCACTTCAGTCGCCAGATGGCGCAGCGTGCGGGTAATCTCCTCGCGCGCACCGTAGTTGAAGGCAATAACCAGATTGAGTGACCGGTTGCCGGCTGTCAGAACCTCGGCATCATCAAGCAACGCGCGGATATCAGGCGCCAATGCCGTACGCTCGCCGATGATGCGGATCCGCACGCCATTGCGGTGCAATTCGGCAAGATCGCGGCGGATGAACAGCTTCAGCAGACCCATCAGATCTGCCACCTCGCCCTGCGGACGCGCCCAATTTTCGGACGAAAAGGCGTAGACCGTCAGCCATTCGATGCCGAGGCCCGGCGCATCGCGAACGACCTGGCGCAAGGCTTCAACACCGGCGCGATGCCCCATGACGCGCGGCAAACCGCGGGCCTTGGCCCAGCGGCCATTGCCATCCATGATGATCGCGACATGCGCGGGCGCCACAGCCTACCCTCCGATTACACCGGCCCGAAAGACCGACCCGTCAAACCTGCATGATTTCGGCTTGCTTTTCCGCCAGCAGTCCGTCGACCGAGGTGATCGTGTCGTCCGTCATCTTCTGAACGCGTTCGGACTGCGCACGAACATCGTCCTGTCCGACATCGCCATCCTTTTCGGCCTTCTTGAGGCCGTCCATGGCGTCGCGGCGCACATGGCGAACGGCAACACGGGCGTTCTCGGCATAGGTGTGGGCGATCTTCGCCAGTTCCTTGCGGCGCTGTTCGTTCAGCTCCGGCAGCGGAATGCGCAGCGTCGTACCATCCATGATCGGGTTGAAGCCCAGATTGGACTCGCGGATTGCGCGGTCAACCGCGTTCACCATCGACTTGTCCCAGACCGAAACCGAGATCATGCGCGGCTCTGGCACGGAGACCGTCGCAACCTGGTTGAGCGGCATGGCCGAGCCATAGGCCTGAACCTGGATCGGATCGAGCAGGTTGCTCGATGCACGGCCGGTGCGCAGCGAAGCCAGATCGTTGCGGAAGGCGTTGATGGCGCCTTCCATGCGACGCTGGATGTCCTGGAAGTCGGCTCCGTTGCTCATCATAATCTCCGTAAAACTTGGTCTGAAGGGCGCGTGCGCGAACTTAGTCGGAGACAACCGTGCAGCGGCCAGCGCCGCGCAGGATTTCGCCAAACCCGCCCTGTTCGTGAATGGAATAAACGATTATCGGAATGTTGTTCTCGCGCGCAAGGGCAATCGCGGCCGTATCCATGATCGCGAGGTCGTGCTGCAGAACTTCCGCGTGGGTGATGCGCTCATAGCGCGTCGCATTCGGATCTTTCTTCGGATCGGCGGAATAAACACCATCCACCTGTGTGCCCTTGAACAGGGCATCAGCGCCGATTTCCGCCGCGCGAAGGGCCGCGGCCGAATCGGTCGTGAAGAACGGATTGCCTGTACCGCCGGCAAAGATCACGACCTTGCCCGCATCCATATGCGACTGCGCCTTGAGCTGCGAAAAGCTCTCGCAGATTTCCGGCATCGCGATGGCCGACAGCACGACGGCGTCCACGCCGAGCTTGGTCAGCGAAGTGCGTAGCGCCAGCGAATTGATGATCGTCGCCAGCATGCCCATATGGTCGCCGGTCACGCGGTCGCCGCCGGCCGAAGCGACGGCCACGCCGCGGAAGATGTTGCCGCCACCGATCACCACACCGACTTCCACACCCATGGAGCGCGCTTCCGCGATGTCTGCGGCGATGCGATCGGCGACCGAAACGTCGATGCCGAAGCCCTGACTCCCCATCAGCGCCTCGCCGGAAGCCTTGAGCAGCACGCGGCGGTAGATCGGCGACTGAACAGGCATGGAGACTCCTTTGGGGATTAAGCGGCTCGCATAAGCAAAGCGGAGTGCGGATACACGAAGGGCACCGCGATGTCACGCGATGCCCCTTGTTTATTCCGGATGATCCTAATGCAGCGTTGCGCGCCGCGTCAAAACCAGCCTGTAAGACGAAGCTTACTGCTTGGCGGCAGCCGCGACTTCCGCCGCGAAATCGCTGGTCTCGCGCTCGATGCCCTCGCCGAGAGCGAAGCGAACGAAGCCCGTGATCTTGGCAGGCGCGCCGATCGTCTTCTCGGCGTCCTTCAAGGCTGCTTCCACCGTCAGGTCGGGGTTCAGCACGAAAGCCTGCTTCAACAGCACGACTTCCTCGTAGAACTTGCGCAAACGGCCTTCCACCATCTTCTCGATGATGTTTTCCGGCTTGCCGGACTGGCGGGCCTGGTCGGAGAAGATGTCCTTTTCGCGCGCAACAACGGCCGGATCGATTTCCTGCTCGCTCAGCGACAGCGGGTTGGTGGCAGCGACATGCATCGCGACCTGGCGGGCAAAGCTGCGCGCAGCTTCTGCATCGCCGGTGGTCTCGATCGCAACCAGAACGCCGAGCTTGCCGAGGTTTTCGGCAACCGCATTGTGGACATAGGTCGCAACAGCGCCGGAGGTGACGCTCAGCTTGCTCGCGCGGCGGAAGCTCATGTTCTCGCCGATCGTGCCGACCGCGTCCTTGATCGTGTCGACCACGGAAGAGGTGCCGCCGGGATAACGAGCAGCCGAAACTTCTTCGGTCGCGCCGCTGGTCTCGAGAGCGACCTGAGCCACGTTGCGAACGATCTGCTGGAAAGCGTCGTTGCGGGCCACGAAGTCGGTCTCGGAATTGACTTCAACGAGAACGCCCGAAGTTGCATCGCCACCAACGCCGATCAAGCCCTCGGCAGCCGTGCGGCCAGCCTTCTTGTCGGCCTTGGAAATACCCTTCTTGCGCAGCCAGTCGACCGCGGCTTCCATGTCGCCGTCGGTTTCGCCAAGAGCTGCCTTGCAATCCATCATACCAGCGCCCGTCATTTCGCGGAGCTGCTTCACCTGTGCGGCGGAAATCGTCATCTCGAACCTCTCAAATCTGAAATGCACGGGCGCACCACCGAGGTTTCGATGATGCGCCTGGAGCGGCCAGCTTTCGCCGGCTTAAACTTGAACCCGACCAACCGTCGGGTTCGCGGATCAGGCAGCCGGCGTAGCCGGTGCGTCGCTTTCCGGCGCGGCTGCTTCAAGAGCAGGCTCGATCGGAGCCTCTTCCGAAGCGCCGATGTCGATGCCGAGCGAACCCTGCTGACGCGCGATACCATCGATGCAGGCCTTGGCGATCAGGTCGCAATACAGCGAGATAGCGCGCTGCGCGTCGTCGTTACCCGGGATCGGGTAGTCGATCTTGTCTGGATCGCAGTTCGAATCGATGATCGCAACGACCGGAATGCCGAGACGCTTGGCTTCCTGAATGGCAATCGCTTCCTTGTTGGTGTCGATCACGAACATCAGGTCCGGCGTCGAGCCCATGTCCTTGATGCCGCCGAGAGCCTTGTCGAGCTTCTCGCGCTCACGGTCGAGGTTCAGGCGTTCCTTCTTGGTGAAGGCGTTCGCTTCGCCAGTCGACAGCATCTCGTCGAGCTTGCGCAGGCGCTGGATCGAATGCGAGATCGTCTTCCAGTTGGTGAGCATGCCGCCCAGCCAGCGGGAGTTGACGTAGTACTGAGCCGAACGATCGGCCGCATCGGCAACGATTTCCGAAGCCTGGCGCTTGGTGCCGACGAACAGCACGCGACCGCCGCGGGCGACGGTGTCGGACACGACCTTCAGCGCCTGCTCCAGCATGGGAACGGTCTGGCTGAGATCGATAATGTGAACGTTGTTGCGGGCGCCGAAGATGTAAGGCGCCATCTTCGGGTTCCAGCGGTGTGTCTGGTGGCCGAAGTGAATGCCGGCTTCGAGAAGCTGGCGCATGGAGAAGTCTGGCGTAGCCATGATCTGTCCTTTCCGGTTGAGCCTCCACGGACCTTGACGACTGGGCGTAAACCCGCCGCCACCGGAGGTCTTTGCCGGATATCTCCCGGCAGAACACCAAAGTCCGTGTGTGGAATGCGTTGCGCCATACAGGCTGCAGGCCAGAAACGCAAGGGCTGAAGCTCGAAGCCCGCCTTCCATGTGGACGAGACGGGAGGCTTGTGAGGAAATGGCGGAGGGAGTGGGATTCGAACCCACGGTGAGTTGCCCCACGCCGGTTTTCAAGACCGGTGCCTTAAACCGCTCGGCCATCCCTCCAAGGCATGATTCGTTGGTTCATCCTGATTTCAGCGGCCGGTTGGTCTGGCCGTTGCTACCCGTTCACCACCGAACGCCTTCAGTGCTCCGCCTTTACCGCGCGTCGGATCACAGCGTCAACCTGTTCCGCCACACTCGCCCGCATCCGGTGAAATGCAGGTCCGTTAGCGCACGAATTGATCGATCCGGCGGATGGTGACGCGGCGGTTTCGCCATTCCTCGTTCTGGGTGTCCACGAGCAGGAAGTCCTCGCCATACCCGACCGTCTCAAGGATCCGCGCGGGAATCCCAAACTCGCGGCTCAGCACCATCTTGAGAGATGATGCGCGACGTTCGGATAGAACCTGGTTTGCTTCGCGGGATCCGACGGCATCCGTGTGCCCTTCGATCAGGAACCGCGCGCCCCGCCGTCTGCGGGAGAGCTGGTCGAACGCATAGGCGATTTCGCGGATTTTGCGGTATTCGGAGCGTGGGATTTCCGCTGAACCGAAAGCGAAGTTGATCGCCTGAATGTCGATGGATGGTGCGGCCCGTCGCATCTCGGGGCGACGGCGAAATTCTTGGATCGACATGCGATCTTCAGGGCGGATTTGCCGCTGCGCGGGCGCTTCCAGTTTCTGCATGATCTGGTCCGAGCTTGGCCCCGCGCGATCCTGAGCAAAGGCAAGGCTGGGCATGGCGACGGCTGTAGCCAGCCCCACGAGGACGAAGCGGCGATTCATGGCTGTCTCCTTCTTGGTTCCCTTCAGCATCATCCACGCTTCTGCATGGCTGACAATGAAGATGAGCTGAACAGTGCATGTGCAAGAGGCAGGCTCTTGACCTTCCAGTCACAGGAACCCCTACCTCCTGTCCAAAGCCAAGCACCTTGCGCCGCCTTTGCGGCAGCGAGGGCAACGTGACGACGAATGAGGTTCCTGATGAGTGAGCATAGCCAAGGACATTGTTGCGGGCACGGTCCTGCGACGCAGGCACCTCAGAGCGAACCCTCCCAGCACGGTCTAGCTCGCGATCCCGTTTGCGGCATGACGGTCAATCCCGCCAGCGCCAAGCACCAGATGCAGCTTGCCGATCAAATCATCTACTTCTGCTCGGCCGGCTGCAAAGCGAAGTTCGAGGCGGATCCGACGCGTTACCCGCTCACCAAAGCTGAGCCGGCCGCCGCGCAGAGCCATTGCTGCGGCGGTCATGATCATCATGGCCAAGCCCCCATCGACCCGGCAGATGTCCCAGAAGGCGCTCTCTGGACCTGCCCGATGCATCCGGAGGTCCTGCAGGAAGGTCCCGGCAGCTGCCCCTTCTGCGGCATGGCGCTCGAGCCTTTGATGGCGACAGCGGATACCGGTCCGAATCATGAACTCATCGACATGACCCGCCGCTTCAAGATCGGTCTCGCATTCGCTCTGCCGGTCTTCATCCTGGAGATGGGCTCGCACCTGATTCCAGCCGTGCACCATCTCGTGCCGCCACACATCTCCGTCTGGATCCAATTTGTCCTAGCCACCCCGGTCGTTCTTTGGGCCGGTTGGCCGTTCTTCGAACGCGCCTGGGCGTCTGTTGTGCATCGCAGCCCTAACATGTTTACGCTGGTTGCCATGGGCACGGGTGTGGCCTGGATCTACAGCGTGGTGGCCACGCTTGTGCCCGGCATCTTCCCCGCCGCGTTCCGCGCCGCAGACGGTGCCGTCGCCGTTTACTTCGAGGCTGCGGCCGTCATCACCGTGCTCGTTCTGCTTGGCCAGGTGCTGGAACTGCGCGCCCGCGAGCAAACCTCAGGCGCCATCAGGGCTCTGCTCAACCTTGCCCCAAAAACCGCACGCCGCATCGATGCGGATGGCAACGAGCATGATGTGCCGGCTGAAGACCTCGCCATCGGCGATCGCCTGCGCATCCGTCCCGGCGAAACCGTGCCTGTTGATGGCCGCGTCGAAGATGGCCGCTCGTCGCTTGACGAATCCATGGTCACCGGCGAATCGATGCCGGTCACCCGCGCCGTGGGTGACGCCGTTGTTGGCGGAACGCTGAACCAGACCGGCGCGCTGATCATCCGCGCCGAAAATGTGGGTCGCGATACGATGCTGTCGCGCATCGTGCAGATGGTGGCCGATGCGCAGCGCTCACGCGCGCCCATCCAGCGCATGGCCGATCGCGTATCCGGTTGGTTCGTGCCCTTGGTAATTGCAATTGCCCTTATGGCTTTTGCTGCCTGGGCTATTTTTGGACCCGAACCACGTTTCTCCTATGGGCTGGTCGCGGCCGTGTCGGTGTTGATCATCGCCTGCCCATGCGCGCTCGGGCTTGCCACGCCGATGTCTATTATGGTCGGCGTCGGCAAGGGCGCCGGCCTCGGCGTCCTCATCAAGAATGCCGAGGCGCTCGAGCAGATGGAAAAGGTCGACACGCTGGTGGTCGACAAGACCGGCACGCTGACGGAAGGCAAGCCGTCTGTCACGCAGATCGTGGCGGCAAGGGGCTTTGATGAGGACACGCTTCTGCGCTTGGCCGCAGGCGTCGAACGCGCTTCCGAACATCCGTTAGCGCACGCGATCCTGACCGCAGCCGAGAAGAAGCAGCTGGCGACGCCCACTGTGTCCGATTTCGATTCGCCCAGCGGCAAAGGCGCAATCGGCACTGTCGAGGGCCAACGCGTCATGCTAGGCAACGCAGCGTTTATGCAGGAGAACGGCATCGACATTGCCGCCCTCTCTCAGGAAGCCGACACGCTCCGGCGCGATGGTGCCACCGCCATCTTCATGGGCATCGACAACCAGGCCGCGGGCATCTTCGCCATTGCCGATCCCGTCAAGGCAACGACCGCCGAAGCACTGAAGGCCCTGCATGCCGACAAGATCCGCATCGTCATGCTGACCGGCGACAACAAGACCACGGCTCAAGCCGTCGCGCGAAAACTCGGCATCGACGAGGTCGAGGCTGATGTTCTGCCGGATGGGAAAAGCAGCGTCATCGCCCGCCTCAAGGCTGAAGGCCGCACGGTCGCCATGGCAGGCGATGGCGTCAATGATGCCCCTGCCCTTGCCGCCGCTGATGTCGGCATTGCGATGGGCTCGGGCACCGATGTCGCGATCGAAAGTGCCGGCGTTACCCTGCTGAGGGGTGATCTGATGGGCATCGTCAAGGCACGGCACTTATCGCAGGCGACCATGCGCAACATCCGCCAGAACTTGGCTTTTGCCTTCATCTACAACGCGGCCGGCGTGCCGATTGCGGCCGGCCTGTTGTATCCGGCCTTTGGCTGGCTGCTGTCGCCGATCATCGCGGCTGCGGCCATGGCGCTGTCGTCGGTCAGCGTCATTGCCAATGCGCTGCGGCTGCGCAACACCAGCATCTAGCGTCGCGCGAAAGCATGAAAAAGGGCAGCTGTCTTATCAAACAGCTGCCCTTGGGTTTCCAAGCTGCGGAAGATCAGCTTGTCGCTTTTTCGGCGCGGCCCGCTGCGCCTTCTTGCTCGATCTTGTCCATCAGGATCTTGATGTGCTTGCGCTTGTGCCACCGGTTCAAGCGCCGGAACCTGCTCCGCAGTGAAAGTTGGCCTTTCTCGCCAACCCCATCCACCAGCACAAACTCTTCAACACCCGTTCCAACATCGGCATAAACGAGATTGCCGGGATGCAACTCCTTCAGCGTCAGGTCGCTGGATAGTACCCAATCGAGGAAGCGCGATAGGGCGGCTTGGTGCACCTCGTCATACGTGCCTTCCGCCAGCATCTGACGAAGCGAAGGCGCGGGCAGGCCATCGATGCCCTTCTTCAGCTCACACACCTCGGCCAGACCCAGATCGGTTTCGGTAAAGCCGTGAAATTTGGCGATGCGGAACGGAAGCTCGCCCAGCCTTGCGTAAAGAACGAGATGCGCGCGCATCTCGCTGTAGGTGTCGGCCAGATGGCGGAACAGATAGCGCCGGTGGTAGCGCGGACGCGGTCGTGTCCGCTCATCATCAAGCACATGACGAAGCGGGATCTTTACGACAAGGTCCGGATCGAGCGGATGTAAAAAGACAAACCTTTGTCTGCCTATCCCGAGCGGGTCGCAACCGGATAACTTTAGGTGGCTCATGAAGCTGTGGTAGCGCCGCTTCGGAATGCCTTCAAGTTTCTCGCCTTTGCTTTGATGCAACGTAAGGTCACGCCTGGTCAGTTTGACGCAAAGTGATGCCCGCTGAACTGCCCGGCAAACATGCTGTCTTGTGACGACTGGCGGAGCCGTCGTCGCTAACTTTTGCAAAGGCGGCAGCAAGCTGCTCAAAAAAGAAAAGGACGCCCGTGGGCGCCCTCCTCATTCGGCTAGATATACCCGGTTTACTGCGGCAGCTTGTCGTCCACGCCCTGGACGTAGAAGTTCAAACCGGCCAGCGTTGCGTCGTCGGCACTCTCGCCAGCTTTCAGCCAGTCCGAACCGTCCTGCTTCTTGATCGGGCCGGTGAACGGCTTCAACTCGCCCGACTTGATCTTGGCTTCGGTCGCTTCCGCCATCGCCTTCACGTCGTCGGGCATGTTGGTGTAAGGCGCCATTTCCAAAATGCCCTGCGCCAGACCATCCCAGATGTTCTCGGACTTCCAGGTGCCATCCATGACTGCCTTGACGCGCTTGACGTAATAGGCACCCCAGGTATCCACGATGCCGGTCAGCTGGGTCTGCGGTCCAGCCTTGATCATGTCGGAAGCCTGAGCGAAGGCATGAATGCCGCGCTCCGCCGCAACCTGCATCGGCGCGGTGGAATCGGTGTGCTGCGTGAGAATATCGACGCCCTGATCGACCAGCACCTTGGCGGCGTCGGCTTCCTTGGCAGCGTCAAACCAGGTGTTGGCCCACACGACCTTGATCTTGAAGTCCGGGTTCACCGACTGTGCACCGAGCTCGAACGCATTGATGCCCATCACCACTTCAGGAATTGGGAAGGATGCGATGTAGCCGGCAACGCCCTTCTTGGACATCTTTGCGGCGATCTGGCCCTGAATATAGCGGCCTTCATAGAAGCGCGCATTGTAAACGCCGAGGTTTTCCGCCGTCTTGTAGCCGGTGCCATGCTCGAACTTCACGTCCGGGAACTTGGCGGCGGCGGCGACCGTCTGGTCCATGAAGCCGAACGAAGTCGCGAAGATGATCGCACAGCCGGAGCGGGCGAGGCGCTCGATGGCTCGCTGCGCATCCGGGCCTTCCGGAACGTTCTCGACAAACACGGTCTCAACTTTGTCGCCGAGCTCCTTGTCGACCTGCTGACGGCCGAGATCATGCGCCTGGCTGTAGCCGCCATCGGTCTTGGAGCCGATGTAAACAAAGCAGGCCTTGGTCTTCTCCTGCGCGGACGCCGGCATGGAAACGGTGGCGGCGAGTGCTGCAGCCGTCAAACCGAGAAGCAGTTTCTTCATTGTGTTCTCCTGTGGAAGGTCTGTTCTTATCAGTTCAGCGCCCGCGCGTTCTCAGCGGTCGGGCACGAAAGGTTGGCCGAGCGAAGCCGGCGTGTTCATCATGGTTAAACGGCGATTGCGCGAAATCAGCACCAGCACCAGCACCGTCGCGAGATACGGCAAGGACGACAGCAGCTGCGAGGGAATGCCGAGACCCAGCGCCTGCGCATGCAGCTGCCCGATCGACACCGCACCGAACAGATAAGCGCCGGCCAGCAACCGCAGCGGGCGCCAGGAAGCGAACACCACCAGCGCCAGCGCAATCCAGCCCCTACCCGCCGTCATGTTCTCCACCCATTGCGGCGTGTAAACCAGCGACAGGTGACCGCCGGCAAGACCCGCACAAGCGCCGCCAAACATCACCGCGAGATAGCGGATGCCGATGACGTTCGTGCCGAGCGCATGCGCGGACGCATGGTTGTCTCCCACCGAGCGCAGCACCAGACCGGCCCGCGTGTGGAACAGGAACCACGCCACGCCGAACACCAGCGCGATCGAAATGTAGAAGATCGGATCCTGCGCAAACAGCACGCGGCCGATCAGCGGAATGCCCGCCAGCATGTCGAGCACGCTGGCTATCGGCTGTCCCACCAACGGGATTTCGGCAATGCCATTCGCCAGCGTCGGCAACTTCACGCCGGGCGATCCGACGAAAGCCTCGCCGATCATGCTGGAAAGCCCGAGGCCCAACAGCGTGAGCGACAAGCCCGTCGCCACCTGGTTGGTCGCAATCGTCAGCGTCAGGAAGCCGAACAGCAGCGAAAATAGCACGCCGGCAAGAATTGCCGCGAGCATGCCGATCCCCGCCGATCCGGTCAGTGCCGCAGCCGCAAAGCCGCACACCGCGCCCATCACCATCATGCCCTCGACGCCCAGATTGAGCACGCCGGAGCGTTCTACAACAAGCTCGCCGATGGCAGCCAGAAGCAGCGGCGTGGCGGCGGTTGCGATGGTGAGGAGGATGCTTTCGGCAATCAGCATGATCAGGACCGTTTCGCCGTCAGCGCATCGCGAACGAGGCGGATGCGATAATGGATCAGGGTGTCGCAGCCCAGCACGAAGAACAGCAGCATGCCTTGAAACACCCGCGCGACCTTGTCCGACAGCCCCATCGAGATCTGCGCCGCCTCGCCGCCGAGGTAAGTCAGCCCCAGCACCAGCCCCGCTGCCACGATCCCCAGCGGGTTAAGCCGCCCGAGAAACGCGACGATGATCGCCGTGA
>NZ_DAMBUH010000005.1:0-1154 GCF_032053605.1 Tianweitania sp. | reverse complement strand
GCAGATAGCCGATCGCGCCCGCCACTTCCGAGATGCCCGCCAGCCCGGCTAGACCGCCGGACACCAGGAATGCGAAGAAGACCATGCGCTTGGCGGAGAAGCCCGCGAAACGTCCTGCGCGCGGGCTTTCGCCCAGTACCCGCACCTCGAAACCCTTGATGGTCCGGCTGATCATGAACCACACGACCACAGCCGCCACGAGCGCGAAGACGATGCCCCAATGCGCGCTCCCCGACGACGGCAGCACTTCGGGCAGCACAGCATCGGCATGGAAGCGCCGCGTCAGCGGAAAATTATTGCCGGCCGGATCGCGCCACTGCCCGCGCGTCAGCCAATCCAAAAAGTTCTGCGCGACATAAACCAGCATCAGGCTCGTCAGGATCTCATTGGTGCCGAAGCGCGTCTTCAACAGCGCAGGCACCGCACCATACGCCGCACCGCCGAGCACGCCCATCAGCAGCATCAGCGGCAGAACGAAGCCATTCTGGAAGTCGGGAAACATCACCGGCAGGATCGAGCCGGCAATCGCGCCCGCTATGAACTGCCCTTCCGCGCCGATATTCCAGTTGTTAGACAGGAAGCAGACCGACAGCCCGACCGCGATCAAGATCAGCGGTGCTGCCTTGATCGCCAGCTCATGCAGCGACCAGACTTCGAGCAGCGGCTCGACGAAGTAGTAATACAGCCCATCCACCGGGCTCTTGCCGAGGGCGGCGAAGATGAGCGCGCCGCAGATCACCGTCAGCGCCAGCGCCAGAAACGGCGACAGCGCACTGAACAGCTTGGATTGCTGCGATCGCTTGACCAGTTCGAAGCGCATCAGGCGGCGGCCTCATGTGCGGCATGGCCGGGTTCCGCGCCGCCCATCAGCAGCCCGATCGCCTCTGATGTCGCTTCTGCCGTTGGCATCGGCTTCGACAGGCGCCCGTCATGCATGACAGCGATGAAGTCAGCGATCTCGAACAATTCGTCCAGATCCTGGCTGATCACCAGCACGGCCGAGCCCGCCCGCGCCAGTTCCACCAGCGCCTGCCGGATGCGCGCCGCAGCACCCGCATCGACGCCCCAGGTCGGCTGGTTGACGACGATCACCGACGGCTGGCGGTCAAGCTCGCGCCCGATAATGAACTTCTGCAGATTGCCGCCGGACAGCG
>NZ_DAMBUH010000004.1:107894-109587 GCF_032053605.1 Tianweitania sp. | reverse complement strand
CCGCTGCAACCGAAACGAGCGCAAAGGCATAGCTCGCGCGGTCGCGCACCTTGCGATAGGTCGAATGCGCAGCGATCAGCTGAGCGGGAAGCTCGACAGCCGTAATCAGCTCGCCGGGTTCCAGAAGGGTTTCGATATCCGGCCGGCCTTCCGGCAGGCGGTGCAGCTCGTTGAAGGGCAGCGTGCGCTTGGCCCTCGCGCCTTCTAGATGAACCACGGCATCCAGCGCCGCCAGCGCCACGCACATGTCCGAGGGATGCGTCGCCACGCAGGCCGGCGAAGCGCCGAGGATGGCATGGATACGGTTGAAACCATCCACCGCATCGCAGCCCTGCCCCGGCTCCCGCTTGTTGCAGCGCGCTCCCGTGTCGTCGTAGAAATAGGTGCAGCGGGTGCGCTGGAGCAGATTGCCGCCCACCGTCGCCATGTTGCGGATCTGCCCGCTCGCACCGGCAACGATCGCGCGCGACAACACGGGAAAGCGCGTACGGACCAGCCTGTGTTCGGCCAGCGCCGTGTTCTTCACGCCAGCCCCGATCAGGATGCCGCCGTCGGCTGTCTCGGTGATGTCGCGCGACAATCCGCTGACATCCACCAGCGCCTGCGGATGCTCGATCCCTTCGCGCATGAGATCCACGAGATTGGTGCCGCCCCCAATATATTTTGTGCCGGCCGTGCTGCCATGAACAACGGCATCCGCGGTGTTTGCGGCGCGCGCATAGGTGAAGGGGATCATTCGCCTGCCTCCACGAAGGTTTCGGTAATGGCGGCGACAATGCCGTTGTAAGCGCCGCAGCGGCAAAGATTGCCGCTCATGCGCTCGCGCAATTCATCATGCGTCAGCGTGATCGTTTCAGCCGAGAGGTCTTCCGTCACATGGCTCGGAACGCCGCGCTTGGTTTCGCCCGCCATGCCGATGGCCGAGCAGATCTGGCCAGGGGTACAATAACCGCACTGAAAGCCGTCATGCTCCACAAAGGCTTCCTGAAGCGGATGCAGCGCGCCATTCTCGCCGAGGCCCTCGATCGTCGTGATCTCGCAGCCCTCATATTGCACGGCCAGCGCCAGGCAGGAAACAACGCGCTCCCCATCGACAAGCACGGTACAGGCACCGCAAGCGCCCTGATTGCAGCCCTTCTTGGTTCCAGTGAGATGAAGCTCTTCCCGAAGCAGGTCGAGCAAGGAGACACGCGGGTCGCTAGGCGCCTGCACATCGGTGCCGTTGATCCTGATTGCCATGGCTATCCTTCCGAGGGCTAGGCAAGAACGCGGCATCCCGCGCCCAATCGATCAAACAGTTATAACGATATTCGTATTATTCAACCTTCGTCATATACGATTTTCGTCATCATGCCGACAAAGGCGTCCCGTTCGGCCGGCGAAAGCGGCTGCAGCATGCGAAGATGGAGTTCCCGATAGGCCACAAGAAACCCCTCCACACGTCGCCTGCCTTCCTCCGAGAGATCGAGCGCAACCGCGCGGCGATCTTCTTCCGGACGGGTCCGCTTCAACAGCCCGCGTTTCACCAGGCGGTCGGTTGCGGAAGAGATCGTCGTATGCGGAACGGCCAGAAATCGCGCGATGTCACTGGGCCCGCATTCCGGATGCTCCGCCACATAAAAAAGCGCCTGCTTGTCGAGCTCGTTCAGCGGCTTTTCCGGACCGAGCGCGTCCGCCAGCTTGTAGCGGCGGG
>NZ_DAMBUH010000004.1:26442-107884 GCF_032053605.1 Tianweitania sp. | reverse complement strand
TGGTGAAAGTATTGAACGCAGCGCCCAAAGTGGCAAGCTGTTTGTCGGTCGGCTGGGTCATACCCACTCATACCGCGCCATTGCGGGCAATAGCCAGATGGCTCCGCGCCGATGAGCCATATGCTCACCGGCACTTTTTATCGCACTCGAACGATCAGTCTTCCTTGATCGCGCTGTTCTTGGCCGTGTCGGCCATGAACACGTAAACCACCAGGGAACACGCAATCATCGCCGTGACATACCAATAGAAGCCCTGCTCCCAGCCGGAGCTCTTGAACTGCAGCGCCACATACTCCGCGGTTCCGCCGAACAGGGTGTTGGCGAGTGCATAAGGCAGCGCCACGCCGAGCGCGCGGATATGGGCAGGGAAGAGCTCCGCCTTCACCACCGCATTGATCGACGTGTAACCCGTCACGATCACGAGAGCCGCCATGGCCAGCAGACCGGCGTTGAACGGGTTTTTTTCCACTTCAAGCGCCGAGAAGATCGGATAGGTGAACAGCACGCCCGCAACGCCGAAGAAGATCATCAGCGGCTTGCGTCCGATCCGGTCCGACAATGCACCGGCCAACGGCTGGAGGCACATGAATACGAACAGCGTGATCGCGCTGATTTCGGAAGCCTGCGTCTTGCTGAAGCCCGACGTGTTGGCGAGGAACTTCTGCATGTAGATGGAATAGGCATAGAACGCCAAGGTGCCGCCGGCCGTCAGCAGCATCACCAGCATGGTTTCCTTGGGGTGCTTGGTCACCAGTTCAAGGAAGCTGGACTTCGGCGCGTTGGAAGCCTGTGCATTCTTGAAGCTGTCGGTTTCATCCAGACCGCGACGCAGCCAGAACACCACCACGGCGAGGCAGGCGCCGATAAAGAACGGAATGCGCCAGCCCCAGGCGTTCAGAGCTTCTTCGGTCATCGTATTCTGGAGCACGATCAGAACCAGCAGCGCGAGAAGCTGGCCGGAAATCAGCGTCACATAAGCGAAGGACGAGTAGAAGCCGCGCGAATTGCGGCCGGCCATTTCCGACAGATAGGTCGCGGACGCGCCATATTCGCCACCCACCGAGAGGCCCTGCATCAGGCGCGCGACCACGAGCAAGATCGGCGCTAGGATACCGATCGTCTGATAATCCGGCGTCACAGCGATGATGAGCGAACCGGCGCACATCAGCGTCACCGACAAAGCCAGACCGGCCTTGCGGCCCTTGCGATCGGAGTAGATGCCCATGATCCAGGCACCAATCGGGCGCATCAGGAAGCCGACGGCAAACACTGCAGCAGACGACAGCAACTGCGCGGTTTGATCGCCCGCCGGGAAGAAGTGCTTGGCAAAATACAGCGCGAAAGCGGCATAAACATACCAGTCGAACCATTCGACCAGATTGCCGGTCGACCCGCCGACGATCGCCTTCAAACGACTGCGACGATCAAGCCCGCTAACAGGAGCCGGTGCGACGCCTGCTGCGTCATTGCGATAAACCATTATTTCCAAATCCTTGTTCTTGGGCGACGCGCCAGTCGGCAACACCACCAGTCCGTGCCGGCCATCAAAATGCGCCTTGAAACAAAACCATGCTTGCTAAGCAGGCTCCTATTGCACAAAAGAGGGACCGTTGCTCAAGCCATTAGCTTATGGAGAGCGCATATCGGGTTCATGCCAGCCAATCCCTGGAAGCGGTTCAAGCCTTGCCCCAGGGCACATCCCCGAAGGCGCCCAGCGGTATCCTAAGGTAGCGTGAGCCGTTGGCTTCCGGTTCAGGCAGTCGCCCTGCTCTTATGTTCACCTGTAGCGCATGAAGAATGAGCTTGGGCATCGGCAAGGTCCGATCCCGTTCCTGGCGCAGCGCCACGTAGGCTTCTTGCGTCGCAGCTTTCTGCAGATGGATATTGGAGCTGCGCTGTTCGGCCACTGTGCTTTGCCAACGCGGCTCGCGCCCGTCAGGCTGATAGTCGTGGCCGGTGAACAGCCGGGTTTCATCGGGCAAGGACAGGATCGCCTGGATCGATTGCCACAAGCGCGCCGCATCGCCGCCGGGGAAATCCGAGCGCGCCGAACCGCTGTCGGGCATGAACAGCGTGTCGTGGATAAAGGCCGCATCTCCCACGACATAGGCGATCGAAGCCAGCGTATGGCCGGGCGAAAACAGCACCCGCACATCCATGTCACCGATCCGGAACTGCTCGCCGTCTTTCCACAACCGGTCCCATTGGGACCCATCCGTCGCAAGATCAGGCCAGTTGTAGATCGCCTTCCATAGCTTCTGCACTTCGGTAATCTGAGCGCCGATCGCCGTCGGCGCGCCAGTCCGGCTCTTCAGGTAGTCCGCCGCCGAAAAATGATCGGCATGCGGATGCGTGTCGAGGATCCATTCCAGCTCGAGCTTCTGTTCGCCGATGTAAGCGAGGATCGCATCCGCGCTGTCCGTGCGAACGGAGCCGGACTTCTCATCATAATCGAGCACCGGATCGATGATCGCGCAGCGCTTCGTTGCCGGGCAGGCAACCACATATTGAACCGAGCAGGTTCGCGGTTCGAAAAAGGCGCGAACATCTGGCAAAAGCATCATCTAGCGGCATTCCTGTCGGTGCGAACCTGTTCAACGAGGCTCGGGAACTTGAGTGCGGGCACGCCATCCAGGCTTGCACGGGATTTCGGTTTGAACCGGGCCGTCGCCGCATCCACTTCATATTGGCCGGCCAAGTCTTCTGCATGAAGCGCCAGCCGCGCAACCGCATCGATGATCGCATCGGCATCCGCATTGGAGTGCAGATAAGACAGGCTGAGCCTGACCCAGCCGGGTTTCTCCGTCTCGTAGCCATCCGCAAGCCGCTTGAACAGGGTGCCGGACGCGCTTTCGTCGATCTCCAACAAGCGATGCGCGTAAGACCCCGCACATGCACAACCGCCCCGCGCCTGCACGCCGAACACGTCGCTCAGCATGCGCGTGAAAAGCTGGTGATGAACGAGATCGCCGTTCCTGCCCGAAATCTGGAAGGAGAAGATAGGCAGGGCCTCGGCACCATCACGCTGTCCGAGCAAGCGAATCTCCGGAACATCCTTCCAGGCACGCAGCGCCCTGTCGCGAAGCTCCGTCTCGCGCCTCAGCAGCGCATCCTCACCAACCGCATCCTTCACAAGCAGCGTAAGGGCCGCCCGGATGTCGCCCACCACATTCGGCGTTCCGGCCTCCTCGCGCGCTTCGACGCGGCGACTATAGGTGTGCGACCATGGCGACACGAAAGACACCGTTCCGCCGCCGGGCGCGGTCGGCGTTTGGCGCTGAACCACTGTGTCGCGGATCACCATCACCCCGCTTGCGCCCGGTCCGCCCGGAAACTTGTGCGGCGAAAACACGATCGCGTCCTTGGCTGCATCCCCCTCGCCCATATCCATCGGCAGATAGGGCGCGCCGCAGGCATAATCCCAAATCGCCATCGCTCCTTGCGCCTTCAGAAGACGCGTGACGGGATCGGGATCGGTCAGAATGCCGGTGACATTGGATGCAGCCGAGAAGCTGCCGACCACGAGATCGGAGCCCGCAGCTTCCCTTAACGCCGCTTCCAGCGCAGCAAGGCAAGGTCCGCCTTCGGCCCGCTCCGGAATTTCCACCATCGTCGCCCCAGATTCGCGCCATGGGAGAATGTTGGAATGATGCTCGTAAGGGCCGATCAGCACAGTAACGCGCTCCCCGGCAAGCACACGCTCACGGATGCGCAGCAGGCCGACAATCCGGTTGATGCCACTCGTTGCACCCGAACCCGTGAAAACCACATGGCAATCCGGCCCGGCGCCGCACAGCTCGCCTATGATGCGGCGCGCATCCTCGCGCATCCGCGTCATGGTCCCACCGCAGAACGACGCTTCCGTGTGGCTGTTGGCGTAAAAGGGCAGCACTTCCGCCTGGATGAAATCCTCGACCTGCCGCAGCGCGCGGCCGGACGCGACATAATCGGCATAAAGCAGATTGCGCTCGCCGAACTGTGTCTCGAAGGCCATGCCGTCCCCGATCAGACCGGCGCGCAGTCTTGCAATGACATCGCCATTTCGAAGCGCATTTCTGAACGCGATCAGCTTGCTCATGGTGTTCTTCCCTTCTCCCCTGCTTTAATGAGGAGGAGTAGCGAAGATCCTGCGCGTTTTTCTCTCAAATTGGGCTTCTTAAGGAGCAAAAATTGTGATTTTGATCGATGAATGAAGCGTAATCTCGATCAGATAGATGCCCACATTCTGCGCGAGTTGCAGCGCGATGCGAGTCAGTCGCAGCGCGACCTCGCCGACTGCATCGGCCTTTCGCAAAACGCGACCTGGCGGCGCGTGAAGCTGTTGGAAGAACGCGGCATCATCAAAGGCCACAGCGCCCGCATCGCACGCGAGGAAGTGGGCCTCGGCCTCGTGGTCTTCGCGATGATCCGCACCCGCAATCATTCCGCCGATTGGCTGAAGCGTTTCCGCGCCCATGTCGGCGCGATCCCGGATGTCATCGACTTCTACCGCATCGGTGGCGACTACGATTATCTCCTAAAGATCGTCACGCGCGACATGAACAGCTATGATCAGGTTTACCAGCGCCTGATCGACAAGCTGGAGCTTGAAACCGTCACCTCCTACTTCGCCATGGAAGCCATCGCCGAAAACCGGCCGCTCGATATCTGACCGGCGAGACGCGCGGTCCGGTGCACTCGGCACCAGCATAACGCGTGCCTTGCCGTGCTCTAATGTCGCATGTTAGACGGGCAAGCTCGTTGATCGCGCAACAGCGCTGATCCTGGTTTGACACACCACAAAGGCTGCCGATCTTGAGCTACCGGCATTCCATGACCTGGCACACCGAAGGCATTCGGGCCGTCGCTCCCGCCAAGTGGCGGTGCCTGGACGGTATGCTCGGCGTGTTCTGGGAAGCGGAAGGACAGGCGGGCGCCAAGGGCTATTACCTGTCGCCCGATCCGCGCATCATGATCTTCTTCAACGAAGTCGGGCAGCAGATCCGCATGTCGAGCCGCGATGGCCGTTTCGGCGCGGATAGCAGGCGCATGACACGCGCGATCTATGTGCCGGCGGGCGTGCCGCTCTGGACGGAGTTCACGGCCTCCCTGCGTTTCTCCCATCTGGATCTTCATTTTCACAGGGATCGGCTGCTCAAGTTCCTCGCGCCCACGATCGGGCGCTCCGCAGCTCTGGCCGCGTCAAGCCAGCCTGTGGAGATCCAGGACGTCAAGGCGCTGGAAGCGCTCGCCGCCTTGCTTGTCGACGACTTTACGAACCCCGTCAGACATCCGATCTACGCCGAAAACCTAATCGGCAGCATCGTCGCGGGCCTTCTTCATATCCCGGGCAACAAGGCCGGCGAACAGAGTGAAGGCAGGCTGACGCAAGCGCAAATGAACAAGCTCGTCGCGCGGGTCGGAGCCTGTCACGACCAGCGCCTGAGCGTAGCCGAAATGGCGGCAACCGTCGGCCTGTCGGAAAGCTGGTTCGCGTCTGTCTTCAAGCAGACAACCGGCAAGACGCCGCTGCAATGGCAGCTTGGACGACGCGTCGAACTTGCCCAGACGCTGCTGATGGAAGGGGACCTGACACTCGCCGGCATCGCAGCGCAGCTCGGCTTCTGCGATCAGGCCCACCTGACCAAAGCCTTCCGCCAGATCGCCGGCGAAACACCCGCCGCGTGGCGTCGCACGCAGCAGGG
Source organism: Tianweitania sp. (assembly GCF_032053605.1). Taxonomy (NCBI): domain Bacteria; kingdom Pseudomonadati; phylum Pseudomonadota; class Alphaproteobacteria; order Hyphomicrobiales; family Phyllobacteriaceae; genus Tianweitania; species Tianweitania sp. Next base: position 102,200 of record NZ_DAMBUH010000004.1, on the reverse strand, counting down.
CGCCTAATCCAAGGAGCGCTCCGCCGGCTCGAGCGCTGGCGAAGCCTCGCGCCTTACCAGGTCTTCTTCAGCGTTGCCGAGATCGAGCGGCCGGTATTGTAGAAGTCCGCGCCGAAGCCACCGTAAGCAACATGCTTCTCGTCGAAGATGTTGTTGACGTTGAGTTGCAGCGTGGTGTTCTCGACGACCTCATAGTTCAGCGCGGCATCGAAGATGACGTTGCTATCGGCCGAGCTCACATTGGCATCGGTCAGGAAGTAGGAACCGATATAGCGCGCGCCTGCGCCAACCGTCAGGTCGCCGCGCTTGCCTTCGCCCTGCAGCGTGTAGTCCAGCCACAGCGAAGCGATGTGCTCGGGAACGAGCTGCGGCCGGTTGCCTTCGTTACCGCCGGTGCCGTTCTCCGTGATCTCGGCATCGAGATAGGAGTAGGCAGCCGTCAGGGTGAAGTTCTGCGGCAGTTCCGCCTTGGCTTCCAGGTCGATACCACGCACCTCGATCTCGCCGATCGTGCTCGGCAGCAGGGTGACCGGGTTGACCACCGTGATGTCGGTCTTGCTCAGATCATAAACGGAGGCAGTGAAGAGCGCTGGGAATGCAGTCGGCTGATACTTGATGCCGACCTCATACTGCTCGCCATGCTCGACCTTCGCCGTGATGTCGCTGGCCGGAACCACCGACTCCGCATAGCTCGCATAGGTCGCGAATTCTGGCGTGAACTTGTAGGTCAGGCCGAACCGCTTGGTGAACTCGCTGAAGTCGCCGTCGGCGTCCGTCGAAAGCTCAAACGCGGTGCCCGGATAGTACGCGCCCTTGTTGTTGATATCGATCCAATCATTGCGCAGACCGACGGTGGCGATCAGCTTCTCGGAAAATTCGAGTTCCTGCTGCAGATACAGCCCGGTCGTTTCCTGCCGATTGGTCGAATAGGAGAACAACTCGGAGCGGTCTGGTCCACCGGTGAAGATCGGATTGGTGAAGTCCAGCGAGCCTGCGGGCTGGTAGGTGCCGTCGGTGTCCTCGACCTGCTTGTTATACATGATGCCGACAAGGGTTCGGCTATCCACCGAACCGAAGCTGGTTTCATACTGCAGACGGGCATCGCCGATGAACTGCCGGCTGTCCGCTTCCTCGCCAACGAAGGCGCGGTCAACCACGGTCGAACCGTCGGTCGGCGTGGCGGCGATATAAGCATAGCCGTATCCATGCTCGGCATTGCTGTAGCGCGAATTGGCCGCGAAGGTCAGGCCGTTGCCGAAATCATGGTCGAAGAACGCGCTGACCGTGTCGCGATCCGTGCGGCGATAATTGTAGCTCGGCTCGCCGAAGAAGCTGCTGCGGTCGAAATCATAGCCTTCCGGAATGCCGCCATTGCTCGGCACGCCATTGTCGTGGAGATGATCGAACACGACCGTGAAATTGGTGGCATCGTCGGGACGCCAGGTCAGCCCGCCCTGGATGAACTTGGTATCGTCGCGCGAGTAATCGTAATCGAGATCGGCATCCTTGAGCTTGCCGGTCAGGCGGTAGGACAGGGTGTCGTCGCTCGTGATGTTGTCGCCGAAGTCGAAGCCGACTTCCTTGCGCTCGAAAGAGCCACCCGTGACATAGGCCTCACCCCAACGGCCGCGCTTCGGCATCTTGGTGACATAGTTCACCGCACCGCCCGGATCGGACACACCGAAGGTCGTTGAGCTGCCGCCCTTGAGCACTTCGACGCGGTCATAGGCATAGGGTTCTTCGCGAAGGCTGCCGAACGGGCGGCCCAGCGTCAGCCCATCGCGATAGGTGTAAGCGTCGAAGCCGCGGATCTTGTAGACGTCGAAACGGTCGTCCGAACCGTAGAAGTCGGTGACGACACCTGCCGTATATTGCAGAACTTCCTCTATGGATTCCGCGTCGCGCTTGTCGATTTCCTTAGACGTGACGACCGACACGGAAGCCGGCGTGTCCAAGATTGTCGTCGGAAGCTTCCCGCCTACCGTGGTATGTTCGGCAACGATCGTGCCGTTATCGTCATCCCCGCCAACGCCGCTGCCGCCGCCACCGGACACCACGACCTGCTGCAGAACGACCGCTTCACCCGTGGTTTCCGCCTGCTGCGCGTAAGACAGGGTCGGCGCAAAGGCGATCATCGCCGTGCAGCCAAGAAGAACCGCGGCACGATGCCTGACTGGTGTGCGGTCGTTTCCGTTGGTGTTCATCGTTCGCGTTCCAGGACGTTGATGTTGCATGACTGGCAGTCGGCCGCACGTGCGAGCCGAGGGATGATGGCCAGACGCAGTTCAGAAGATCGGGGCAACCGAGATCCCCATCTCAGGCCGCCGCGAACAGTCTGGTTTAAACCCCCGTCGTTCCGCTAACTTGAGCACGTAAGTCAGGTATTGTAAATTCCTCTTGCCTTGTAGGAAACCCCGGCAACATGGCCCAACTTCCGGGTGCAGTGTTGCATCTGTGTTGACCTCCCAAGCTAAACCTGAAAGGCAAGCTCAACTTTCAGCAACGATGGGGTATTCCAATGCTGCTGCGGTTTATCCGCCTTCTTCTTCCCGCCATGTGGCTTGCCGCGATCGACCTTACCGCCGCTTCGGCGCAGGAAGCCACCTTCCCAATCACCATCAAGCATGCGCTGGGAACCACGATTATCGCCAAGAAGCCGGAGCGGGTGGCCACGGTGTCTTGGGCGAACCACGAAGTGCCGCTTGCGCTGGGCGTCGTTCCGGTCGGCATGGCCGCAGCCAATTTTGGCGACGACGATAATGATGGCCTGTTGCCCTGGGTCGCCGAAAAGCTGAAGGCGCTCGGCGCGCAAAAGCCGGTGCTGTTCGACGAAGGCGACGGCATCGATTTCGAGGCGGTTGCGGCAACGCAGCCTGACGTGATCCTCGCCTCCTACTCCGGTCTCAGCCAGGCGGACTACGACACGCTGAGCCAGATCGCACCCGTGGTCGCCTATCCGACAGCACCATGGTCCACCAGCTGGCGCGACATGATCCGCCTGAACAGCACCGCTCTCGGCATGGCTAGGCAAGGCGACGAGCTGATTGCCAAGACCGAAGCCGAGATCGCGGATGCCGTCGCCAAGCATCCCGAACTCGCAGGCAAATCGGCGATGTTCGTGACCCATCTGGATCCGACCGATCTCAGCATCGTCAATTTCTACACCACCAACGATACCCGCGTCGCCTTCTTCCAGGACTTGGGTCTCAAGTCGCCGAAGAGCGTGATCGAGGCCTCAAAGGCTGGCATTTTCGCAGGCTCCGCCAGCGCCGAACGCGTTGATTCCTTCGATGATGTCGACATCGTCGTCACCTATGGCACTCAGCAACTGGTCGAGGCGGTAACCGCCAATCCGCTTTTGTCCAAGATGCCTGCCGTCAGCCGCGGCGCGATTGTGACGCTGGGCCGCAATCCGCTGGGAACCGCCGCCAATCCGACGCCGCTATCGATTGCCTATGTCTTGAACGACTATCTGGCCCTGCTGTCCGAAGCGGCCAAGAAGGCAAAATGACAGGGCGAACTGCCAGCCAGGCGATCGATGGGAGCGTCACTCGTGCGCGCCCGGTGATACCCATCGCGCATGTCTCGACGCGCCAGCGAAGCCTTTGGCTGGTTGTTCTGCTGGCCATTCTCGCTTTGCTCGTCGCCGGATCGATCGCCATCGGCACGCGCGAAGTTCCCTGGGAAGAAATCTTGCTTGCCCTTTCCGGCCAAGTCGACAGCATCGGCCAGGCTGCCGTTTCCGTCCGTATTTCCCGCACGCTGCTCGCCGTTCTGGCCGGGGCCGCACTCGCCGTTTCCGGCACGATCATGCAGGGCGTCACGCGCAACCCCCTCGCCGATCCCGGCATTCTCGGCGTTAATATGGGCGCGTCGCTGGCCGTGGTCGTAGGCGTCGTCTGGTTCAACATCGACTCGGCGCAAGCCTTCATCTGGGTGGCGATCCTTGGTGCTGCCTGCTCGGCGATCTTCGTTTACACGATCGGCTCGCTCGGCCGTGGCGGCGCAACGCCGCTGAAGCTGGCGCTGGCCGGTGCCGCCACCTCCATTGCTTTGTCATCCCTGGTCATCGCCTTCGTGCTGGGCAGAAACGACATCGCTGGCGGTTTGCGATCCTGGCAGATCGGCGGCGTCGGCGGCGCCACCTTCGAGCGCATGGAGCATGTTCTGCCCTTCCTGGCCGTCGGCTTCGCCATCAGCTTTCTGTCCGCACGCAAGCTGAACGCGCTTGCACTCGGCGACGAGATGGCTGCCGGACTGGGCGAGCGAGTCGCATGGGCCCGCGCGGCGGCAGCCTTCGGCGCGGTTCTGTTATGCGGCGCAACCACCGCGATCTGCGGACCGATCGGCTTTGTCGGTCTGGTGGTGCCGCATCTCTGCCGGCTCCTCATCGGCATCGACCATCGCTGGCTCCTGCCTTTCTCGGCCATCACCGGAGCCTCCCTGCTGCTTCTTGCCGATATTGTCGGCCGCATCATTGCGCGCCCCAGCGAGCTGGATGTCGGCATCGTCACGGCCTTTGTCGGCGCGCCCTTCTTTATCTGGATCGTCCGACGCCAGCGGGTGCGTGATCTGTGACCGCCGCCGCTTTCCAAGTTGAAGCGATCGCATCCGGCCGCCGCAAGCGCCAGAACCGTCGCAGAGCGGTGCTGATCGCCGCCGCGCTCCTGCTCGTCGCCATGTTCGTTCTGGCCTTGATGCTCGGTCAGTCCTTCACCCGGCCCGGCACCGTGATCCGCGTGCTCCTTGGCCAGGACGTACCGGGTGCGTCCTTCACCGTGGGACAGCTTCGCTTGCCGCGCGCCGTGATGTCGATCCTCGCCGGCCTGTCTTTCGGACTAGCCGGCGCGGCGTTCCAGATCATGCTGCGCAATCCGCTCGCCAGCCCGGACATCATCGGCATCAGCGTCGGCGCCAGTGCGGCGGCCGTCTTCGCCATCGTCGTTCTGTCTCTCAGCGGCCCGATCGTATCGCTATTCGCCGTACTCTCAGGGCTGGGCGTCGCCCTTCTGATCTACGGCCTTTCTTTCCGAAACGGCGTTGCGGGAACGCGCCTCATTCTGGTCGGCATCGGCGTGTCCGCCATGCTGGAAAGCTTCATCGCCTACACCCTGTCCAAGGCACCCGCCTGGAACCTGCAGGAAGCGATGCGCTGGCTGACCGGCAGCGTCAATGGCGCGCAACTCGCCCAAGCGCTGCCTTTGCTGCTGGCCCTGCTGGTGTTCGGCGGCCTGCTGCTCAGCCGCAGCCGCGACCTCGAAGCCCTTCGCTTGGGTGACGACATGGCGGCAGCACTCGGCACCGATGTCCCCAGAACACGCGCGCTGGTGATCTTTGCCGCCGTCGGCACGATCGCGGTGGCAACCGCCGTCACCGGGCCAATCTCCTTCGTCGCCTTCCTGTCAGGCCCCATTGCCGCGCGCATGGTCGGCGCGCATGGATCGCTGTTGATCCCCGCTGCTTTGGTCGGCGCCGCCCTCGTCCTTGTTGGCGATTACGTCGGCCAGTTTCTTCTGCCCGGCCGCTATCCCGTTGGCGTCATCACCGGCGCGCTGGGAGCCCCCTACCTGATTTACCTGATCATCAGGGTCAATCGCACCGGCAAGTCTCTATGACCCAGCATACCCTCAGTATCAGCGATCTCGCCGCCGGTTATGGCGATGCCCTCGTGCTCGACGGCCTCGACCTCGACGTGCCGACCGGCAGCATCACGGCAATCGTCGGCGCCAATGCCTGCGGCAAGTCCACGCTTCTGCGCGTCATGTCCCGCCTTCTGTCACCGAGGAGCGGTCAGGTGCTGCTCGACGGCAAGTCGATCCACCGCATGCCGCCGCGCCAGCTTGCGCGCACGCTCGGCCTTTTGCCGCAATCGCCGATCGCCCCGGAAGGCATCACCGTCGCCGATCTCGTCAGTCGCGGCCGCCACCCTCACCAAGGCTTGTTGTCGCGCTGGACCCATGCCGATGACGAGGCTGTCGCATCCGCACTGGAAGCCACCAAGACCTTTGATCTCGCCGAACGCCCGGTGGACGAACTCTCCGGTGGCCAGCGCCAGCGCGTGTGGATCGCCATGGCGCTTGCCCAGCAGACCGATCTCCTGCTGCTCGACGAGCCCACGACCTTCCTCGACATCAGCCACCAGGTCGAGGTGCTGGACCTCCTCACCGACCTCAACAAGACGCGCGGCACCACGATCGTCATGGTGCTGCACGACCTCAACCTCGCCGCCCGCTACGCCGATTATCTCGTGGCGATGGCCGAAGGCCGGCTGCATGCGGCAGGCAAACCGGAAGCCATCCTGACCGAAGACACCGTCCGCACGGTGTTCGGGCTGGAAAGCCGCATCATCCTCGACCCGACGTCGGGCCGCCCGCTCATGCTGCCGATTGGTCGTCACCGAATGATGATCGACGGCAATCCTTGACCATCGACCTCAACTTAAATCATTGCTATGGACGCATCCGCGGCAACAAGCGTGGCAGCGCGCTTCCATCCCGATCCAGTGTTCATGAGGAGTACCAGTGACCATGCAAGCTGAGACCTTCAAGCTCTCCGGCACCGCGCGCCCCAAGAACGCGCTGAGCATGCTCGACGAGATCTGCGAGCACTTCGTTGAACATTCCGATGTGGAGCGCTCGGAGAACTTCGCGCGGCTGTCGAGCCCGATCGGCAACGCCGACATTGTTCTGCGCGAAGACCGGCTGTTGATCGAGCTGACCTGCCCCACCAAGGACACGCTGCATCTCACCCGCAACAGCATTGCAGAGCATCTCTTCTACTTCGCCGGCGACGATCCGCTCGAACTCACCTGGACCGATCCGGCTCCTCCAGCCGTCTTGCCGAACCTCACCGAGGTCACGGTTGTTTCAGCCGAAGACGTCACGCCGCATATGCGCCGCGTGAAGTTTCGCTGCGAGGATGTGTCCCGCTTTATCGGAGCCGGCATGCATGTGCGTATGCTGGTCCCGCCGCGCAACCGCGAGCCGGTCTGGCCCGGTTTGCGCGAGGATGGCCGTCTGGCCTATCCCACCGGCGACGACGAACTGCTGGTGCGCGTTTACACGATCCGTGCCGTGGATGCCGAGCACCGCGAACTCTGGGTCGATTTCCTCCAGCATCCGATCCCCGGCGTGGCAACGCCCGGTGCCGACTTCGCCAGGGACGCGCAGCCCGGCGACAAGGCCGCGTTTCTCGGACCCGGTGGCGGCAGTCTTCCCGTGGCCGACACCATCCTTCTGATCGGCGACGAGGCCGCTTTACCAGCCATCGCCCGCATTGCAGCCGAAGTTCCGGCCGGCACACGGATGAAGGCGATCATCGAGGTTGAGGACGCTGCGGAAGAGCAGCCCCTTCCCACCGCCGGTATCTTGGAAACACGGTGGCTTCACCGGAAGACCTATCCCACGGATGCCAGGAACGTGCTGCGAAACGCCGCCAATGAGGCGATCAAGGCAACCGATGACACCACCTTCGTTTGGGTCGCCTGCGAGAAGGAAGATGTCCGCACACTCCGCTCGCTGATGACGAAGCGGCGCCACAACAAGAAGCTGATGTACATTGCCTGGTACTGGGCTCGCGAACGGGCCTAGCGGCCCCCGCGGTCAGCCTGCCGGATTTATGATCTTTGTTTCAGGGTTGCCCACATTCTTTGCATGTTTGCCGCGCCGGGAGACTGGCGGCGCGTACGAAAATGCGGAATAGATGCAGCATTAAGAACAAGGAGACCATCATGAACCTCCCGGGAACACTCAAAGCCGCTCTGTTCGGTGCAGCACTTGCCGGCCTCGCCGGTCCGGCCCTGGCCGACCAGCTCGCCGACATCAAGGCGGCCGGCAAGATCATCACCGCCACCGACATGCATTATGCGCCCTTCGACATGCTGAACAACGGCACGTATGAAGGCATGACGAAGGACCTGTTCGACGGCGTTTCCAAGGAAATCGGCGCCGAGCCGGTTTACCAGGACATTCCGTGGACGGCCGAACTGCCGGGCCTTGAAGTCAAGAAGTTCGACATCGTCATCGCGCCCGTCACCGTCACGCCCGAGCGCCTCGAGCGTTATTCCTTCAGCCTGCCGATCGCCGACGCCACCGTTGCTTTGGTGCGGGCCGCCAGCAATACCGAGCTGAAGCAGCCGGAAGACATCAAGGGCAAGACGGTCGGCGTGCAGCAGGGCACCGCTCAGTTCCGCCAGCTCCAGGCCTTCGGCGAAAAGGTCGGCGGCGTCACCGTCAAGGAATATGGCACGACCGACGAAGCCTATGCCGATCTCGCGGCTGGCCGTCTGGACGCCGTTGCCGGTTCGATGCCGAACCTCACTTACCTTGTGAAGAACCGCGGCGAAACCTTCGCTTTGTTCGACAAGCCGACCTTCGGCCAGCCGACCTATTTTGCTTGGGTCATCCGCAAGGACGCTGACAGCGAAAGCTTCACCAAGGCCGTCAATGAAGCCCTGCTGAAGATGACCGATGATGGCCGCGTGAAAACCGTCCAGGAAAAGTGGCTCGGCACCTACACCGAACTGCCGCGCGAAGTTCCGACCAAGTAAAACCGAGCGGCCGGCGGCTTCATCTGATCCGCCGGCCCCTCGTTTGGACCATCCATGTTTTCGGTTGCAACGTTCCTGAGCAGCTTCGAACCCTTGTTCTGGGCTGCGCGCTTCACGCTGTTGATTTCCGTTCTGGGCATCGCGCTCGGGCTGGTCATCGCCGCTTTGGTATGCGCGGCCGCACTCTCACGCTTCGCTCCTTTCCGCTGGCTTGCAGCACTCTGGGTCAGTTTCCTGCGTGGCGTCCCGCTGCTCGTGCAGCTTCTGCTTTTCTATTATCTCCTGCCCGTGGTCGGCATCGACGTCCCCGCCTTGGTCGCGGCGGTTGTCACCGTCGGCATCTGCGCCAGCGCCTACATCTCCGAGATTTGGCGCGGCGCGATCATGGCCCTGCCTACCGGACAGGTCGCCGCCGCAACCGCGATCGGCATGGCCCCGCGCGATATCTGGACCCGCATTATCCTGCCGCAAGCCTTCAAGCTCTCGCTGCCGGCTCTCGTCAATGAGTTGATCCTGCTGGTGAAGGCCTCGTCGCTCGTCTCCGTCGTCGGCATCCTCGAACTCACCCGCGCCTCTCAGGCGCAGGCCGCGACAACCTTCCGCCCCCTGGAAGTCTACCTCGCCGCAGCCTGCATCTACCTCCTGATCAACCTCTTTCTTGCAGCACTTGGGCGTTATCTCGAGCACAGGATGGCCGTCTGATGGACTGGACTATCCTGCAGCAATACGGCCCGCTGCTTCTCAGCGGCTTCGGCACCACGATCCTGTGCTGGGCGCTGGGCACGGTGTTCAGCATGATGCTCGGCCTCGTGATCGCACTCGTGCAGCGCTATTGCCCCAGCCCGCTCGGTTGGGTGATCCAAGCCTATATCGAGATCATCCGTGGCACGCCCTTCCTTGTGCAGCTCTTCGTGCTGTATTACGGCGGTCCGCTAATTGGCCTGCGGCTCGATGCCCTGCCCGCCGGCCTTCTCGGCCTCACCATCTATGGCAGCCCCTATTTCGCGGAAATCTTCCGCTCGGCCTTCAATGCCGTGCCGCTCGGCCAGATCGAAGCCGCCCGCGCCATCGGCATGTCCGAGCCCTCGATCATCCGGCGCATCCTTCTGCCGCTCGGCCTGGTTTCAGCCCTGCCCGCGCTGGTGAACTTCTCGATCATCCTCACCAAGGAAACCGTGATCTTGTCGATCATCACGGTGCCGGAACTCACCTACCAGACGCAGCGCATGTCCACGGAAACCTTCCGCTACATCGAAGCCAATCTGGCGCTCGCGCTGTTCTTCTGGGCCTTGGTGGAAACCATTTCGCGCGTTGGCCGCAAGCTGGAAAAACGCGTCACACGCCATCTGATTGAAAGGACGTAAGATGCCCGGCGCATCATCCGTCGAAATCCGCAAGGTCAACAAGCATCACGGGCAATTCCACGCTCTGAAGGATGTCGACCTCTCCATTCTGCCCGGCAAGGTCACCTGTCTCATCGGCCCGTCCGGTTCCGGCAAGTCCACCCTGCTGCGCTGCATCAACTTCCTCGACGAATATGAATCCGGCGAGATCCGCATCGACGGCCAGCTGATCGGCTACCAAAGCCCCGGCGGCGCCAAAATGCCCGGCCGAACCTTGCGCGAAATCCGCCGCTCCATCGGCATGGTGTTCCAGCAGTTCAACCTGTGGCCGCATATGACCGCGCTCGGCAACGTCACCGAAGGCCTGATCCGCGTGCGCGGCCTACCCAAGGCGGAAGCCGAACGCCGCGCGAGGGAAGCGCTGGAAAAGGTCGGTCTGTCCGACAAGATGGCCAGCCATCCCTCGCGCCTGTCCGGCGGCCAGCAACAGCGTGTGGCAATCGCCCGCGCACTCGCCATGGAACCGCGCCTGATGCTGTTCGACGAGCCTACTTCGGCGCTCGACCCGGAACTCGTGGGCGAAGTCCTCAACGTCATGAAGACATTGGCGACCGAGGGCATGACCATGGTGGTCGTCACCCACGAAATGGGCTTCGCCGCCCACGTCGCCGATCAGGTGGCCTTCATGGAAAAGGGCGAACTGGTCAGCGTGGATGCACCGGACAAGATCCTGCACAACCCGCAAGATCCTCGCATCAAGGCCTTCCTGCGCACCTATCACGAGCGCAACAGCTTCTAAGCCGGTGAATGCTTCGGGTGCTGAGTAACCCTGCTCATAAGCAGAAGCAACGTGTCGCACTTCCAGTCAGATGAAGGTGTTCAGCATCTTGATCTGGGGATTGCATCCGTAAGTTCGTGCCTCTATCCCGCGAGATGGATCAGGGTAGTGCGAAATGAACAATGACAGCAGACTGAGACAGACGTTCCCAGCGATCATCTATCTGCTTGTCGCACTACCACTCGTGTTCTTTCTTTCTTGGTGGCGGCAGCCTATCGGCGTTCCCGACGAATGGGCCCATATCGCAAGAGCGGCACAACTTGCCGACGGTATCCTCTTCACGGAGGTGGCGTCGCCGGGCCTGCCCGCGCAAGGATCCATCGATCCGTCGTTCAACACCTTGGTTCAACAGATTCACGAGCAGCGCTTCGTGCCCCTGGGCCAAACGATGGACTCTTTCCGAGCAGCTACTTGGAGTACCGAAAGGGTTCTGGCGAACAACAATGCCGGCGTTTATTTCCCGGGAGCCTATCTTTTGTCGATCATCGCATTGTTGGCGGCACGACAGGCTGGTGGATCGATCGTTGCAACGCTCGAGTGGGTGAGCCTCGCAAATGGCATCGCCTGTGTGCTGATCGCTGCTGCAGCCATTCAGATAACGAGATCCGGTAAATGGGCGTTTCTTGTTGTCGCCAGTCTGCCAATGTCCCTGTTCCTTTTCGCATCCGCTTCACCGGACGGCTTTCTGATCTCGGGCGCCATGCTGATTGCAGCGATTGTTATACGGATCTGGAACGACCAGGTTTTTCAGACGTGGCAAGCTGTCTTGATGACGATCATTGCAACGATCATCGTCGCCACGAAGATCCCCTACTTTCCGGTCTTTGCCGCAGTCCTGCTTTGCTGCCTGTTTTACGGCCGGAAGGGCAACGAGTTGTCCCTAGCGGGCAGCAAGCGTCACCTTCTGCTCGCAGGCTGCATGGCCGCGCTCATCATCATCCCCGTGGCCTGGTTGATCGCCAGCAAAGCGGGTGAAATTGCAGTTGGAGGTTACAAGGCAGGCAACAGTAGTGAACAGATCGCGTTTCTGATCGACAATCCAGCCAGCATCTTCGCCATCGCTGTGACAACGATGCAGAACTTCGGCCTCATGCACGTGTATCAGATCGTCGGAAATCTAGGCTGGCTGGACGCACCCCTGCCATTCTCCTGCTATGTCTATTTGATCGCAGCACTCCTCGCAGTGTTCTTACTTGATGGCAGCCGCACAGCGTCTCCGGCCAAGCGCCTAGCACTCCTTCTTGGCGTCTTGTTATCGGTCGGCGCTATTTATCTCAGTCTCTACGCCTCCATAAACGAGGTCGGCAATCTCGACGGCATCGTAGGCGTACAAGGACGATACTTCCTGCCCCTTTTGCCGTTCCTGGCATGTTGCATGCCCGCGCTCCCTGTCCGAAATGGCTGGGGTGTTGCAACTATTGCACTATCAGCTGTCGGCGTTTCCGGCTACGCACTCGTCGCAACGATCATAACAAGATACTACATGTAGATGATAAGCGACGAAATGCAGAACTGCTGGTTCGTAATACCGGCCTTCAACGAAGGTTGCGTCATCCATGATGCCCTGGAGCCCGTACAGCATCGTGGATACCAGATCGTCGTTGTGGATGATTGCTCGTCGGACGATACACGGCATATAGCAAGTGCTGCTGGAGCCTGGGTGTGTCGCCACGCGATCAATCTGGGCCAAGGCGCTGCGCTGCAGACCGGCATCGACTTTGCACTTAATCACGGCGCCAGCGTCATCGTCACTTTCGACTCTGACGGACAGCACAGCCTTGACGATGCCGAAGCGATGATCGAAGCGCTGAAAACAGGCAGCTTTGATTACGTGTTGGGATCACGCTTCCTCGGCAAGACGGAAAACATGCCCACTTCGCGCCGCCTCTTGCTACAGGCAGCCACCCTTTACACCCGACTTCACACTGGCATGAAGCTGACCGACACGCACAATGGTCTCCGCGCGATGACGGCTCGGGGTGCAAGCGCCTTGAACCTGCAGCACAACCGAATGGCGCATGCCTCGGAGATCTTGGACAAGATCGCTGCGTCGGGTCTCCCTTGGCGAGAGCATCCCTGTACCATTACTTACACAGACTACTCACGTGCCAAGGGCCAACGGCTTTCGGGCATGTTCGACATCCTCCTCGACCTATACCTTGGACGCTTGCATAAATGATTGCACAGCTCGTTCTTCTGACCTTCATTGTGTTCCTGATTGTCTACGCGTGGACGCAGCGTGCCCGGTCGAAGCTTGTCGCTAATTCAGTTATGCTGATTTGCGTGATCGGCGCTGGATTGGTCATCTATCCGGATTCGGCAACCAACCTCGCCCAGGCCGTGGGAATCGGAAGGGGCGCTGACCTTATTACTTACCTTTTCATCGTGATCGTGATGGTTGCGATCTTCAACTTGCATCTCAGTACACGGTCGGAACAGCGGCGCCTGACGAAGCTTGTTCGTGAAATAGCACTTCTAACAGCGCAGCAGCCGAAGCCATGAGCGCAGGCCGCTTCGTTTCAATCCTTTCGATCGTTTTAGCAATGAGCATCGGGCAGCTGCTTTTCAAAGCAGCGGCGAGAAGTGCGCCCGCCACGTGGAGGCTAGACGTAGCCACACTCTGGTCGTTAGCGACCAATGGCTACCTGGTTGCTGCCCTCTTTCTCTACGCCGCGACCACGATCCTGTGGGTCTACGTTCTTAGAGAAGCGCCGCTGAGCACGTCGTATCCATTCATGGCGCTGGCGATGGTCATCGTGCCCACCGCAGGTGTGCTCTTGTTTGCAGAACCGGTCAGCCCTTCCCTTGTTTTGGGTATCGGCTTGGTTATTGCCGGCATCCTTGTTGTTGCCGCTGGGTTCTAGAAGACTTCTGCCTCACTCATCACCGAACTGTTGATGCTCCTCAAGGACGAGCATCTCACGGACTCAGATGCATCCTCATAACCGTTGCTGCCTCAAGAGGATGCCCACGAGGATGGAGTGGGCGATGGTTCCGCGCACCGCTCCCCTTAAGCCGAAACTGTCAGATCAGACCGAGCCCCTCAGGCCTCGGCTGCAGTGATCTTGTAGCTGAACGCCTTGGCATCGAGTTCATCGAAGCGGCCGCTCGTCTCGGCGAGGCCCTGCGGATACATCAGGAACGGCACGCTGGTTGCGGAGGCGGCACCCGGCAGCGCGACGTCATGCGCCATGTTGTAGGCGACCCAGTTGCCTTCCCAATTGCCGAACAGCGCTGCGTCCACCGGAGCAACCAGCGGATCTTTGGGATCGCGGATCCATTGCTCGGTTTCCTTGCGCATGACCTTCAGCACATCGGCCGGATCCATCGCCACCCAGCCATAGCCTTCCAGCCAGGCTTCGGCGCGGCAATGCTGCGCCGTCGTCACATCGGGCGAACCGGCGCCGACCTGGCTGTAGCCGAACTCGGAAGCCGCCACGCGCACGCCATAGATGTCACGCGCCGGCACACCGGAGGCGCGCGCCAAACCGACGAACAGGCCGTTGAGGTCGGCGCATTTGCCGCCCGGCTCGGCATTCGCCAACAGGGCCTTCAGATCGCCGGAACCGCAGCCGGGCGTATCCACGTTGCGAAAGCAGGACGCCACGATCCAGGTGTAGATCGCCCGCACCTTCTCGACATCGGTTGTTGCACCCGCCGTCACGCGCTTCGCGGTCTCGCCCACGATGCCGTCGAGCGGTGCCATGCTGCTGGACGCCAAAGCCTCCTTCAGCACGGCCGGATCTTCATGCACGTCGCTCTTCTTCGACCAGTCGATCGTGCGATTGCGCGTTTCCACCCGCGTCGTCACCTCGACCTTGCGGTCGGTCTGCGCGGCGTCGAATTTCGCATGGAGCATGCTGGCGCCCGTTGCCGGATCGGTCACGACTTCCGCGCTTGAAGCATTGCCGGTCCACTTCGTACCCAGCGTGCGCTGCCATGGCGTGTCGACCGAGGGGATCGGCAGCCAAACGGAGGTTGCACCGCCATCCGGCGGGGTCACGGAGGTGCTCAGATCGAAGCCGCGCCAATCGGAAGCCTGCGGGGCATAGTGGCGATGCACGGACTGCGCTGCAGCCAGAACGAGGCGTGGCATTGCAAGCATCGCGGCTGCGGCAACACCAAGCTTTAGCACCGTACGACGGGATGTCAGGGACATTATCTCTCCTCAGAGCTAGGTCGGGCAGCAAAATGCATGAAGCACCCGCGCCGCGACAGGTCATTGCGCTCTGTCTAATACGACCACACCCCCACCGCCACCCAATTTTGGCTGCCGGACCGTCACGTCAGGAGGATGCAGCTGTGGTGGGATCGGTTGATGACCCTGTGCATTGCTGAACACAACCCGAAGGAGCACATCATGGCGCTGTCCGACAAAGCCCTATCCATCCTGACTTTCGCCGCCTACCACCAGCTGTCCAGCGGCATGATCGTTCGCGATGTCGTTCTGGAAGATGATGCCGGCCACAAGGCCGAACCGGAAGGCGTGAAGGAGTTGAGCGACGCCGGCTTGCTCGAAGCCAACGGCAAGCGCGGCACGCTGACCGACGAAGGCGAGACCATGCTGGAGAAAGTCATTGCCGCAATCAAGAGCGCGGGCTGATCGGCCGATCTAGCGCGAAGAACCATCCTGCTGCGCCTGCCACGCAGTCCAGGCCTCTTCCACCCGGTTGCCCAATGTCGGGGTCAAGCCTCGCGCCTTGTAGCGTGACCGGCTGCCCCGCACCGCCGGCGCGCTGTAGT
Source organism: Tianweitania sp. (assembly GCF_032053605.1). NCBI lineage: Bacteria > Pseudomonadati > Pseudomonadota > Alphaproteobacteria > Hyphomicrobiales > Phyllobacteriaceae > Tianweitania > Tianweitania sp. The sequence goes on along the minus strand of NZ_DAMBUH010000004.1, from coordinate 86,728 downwards.
GGATATCCTGCGCCAGCTGGGTGAGATAGGACCGACCCTGCTTTTCAAACAAGCGGCGCTCGTTCTCGTCCAGCACGATCAAAAAGGGATAATCCGCCGCGCTGTGGCTGCAGAAGGCGTTCAGATAAAGAACGCCTTCTTCTTCAAGCAACAGCCAGAAATACGGCTCTTCATCCAGAACAACCATCGCCCCCCTCGATCAGGCAAACAAACAGCCCGGCTGGATTTCTCCAGGCCGGGCTTTTTGGTTTATTCCGCGTCGCTTGCAGCCGTTGCCGCATCGCCTGCGGCATCGTCCTTGGGCTTATCCCGCGCATTTGCCTTTGCGGCCAGCTTTTCAGCCTTCTTGGCGGCTTTTTGCAGCTCCCGCTGCCGCTTTTCGAAGTCGTAGTTCGGTGTCTTGGCCATACGCGCCCCTCTTTATATCGCGTTATATCTTAAGCGCCGCGCGCCGCCATATAGGTGTCGAGCTTCTTGCGCGACGGTCCGTAACGCTTGATGATCGTCTTTGCTTCGCTGATCGGCACGCCGAACTTGGCGGCAAAGGCTGCGGCCTCGTAGGTGTCCGTGCCGGCACCTTTTTGATCGGTCTTGCCTGCTGATTTGGCTGTCATTGTTGTGCCTCCTGGCATCGAGCGACTCAGATGATCTTGGTTCGGTCGAGCCTATCGGAGCTCGAACCGGTGCCGCAGTCGCCGCTTCATTCTTGTGTAGATAGGCATCATAGCATCATTTTGCAGCGCGGTGCTGAACAATCGCACAGCCGGCGAACAAGCCGTGCCGATGACGCAGCTTGGTTGAGCTGAGCCCACGACTCTCATATCTGAAGCGGATGCTGACGATGTTTCGCTCCTTCATCCAGGCGGGCTTTGAATGCGGCCGGCTCGAATGGCAGAAGAACTTCTGCCTTCTGTCGGGCTCGCGCCATCTGCCCGAACAGGACATGGCCGCCCATTACGCCATCGTCAAAGCGCACGGCATCCGCACGATCCGCGACGGCCTGCCCTGGTGGCTGCCCATTGAGCCGCGGCTGCAATGCGCGCGGGATGCCGGCCTCGAAGTCATATGGGACCTCAACCATTACTGGCGCCATCCCGATCCTGTCGGCTATGCAGAGCGCGTGGCACAGGCCGTCCGGACCGTAGTGCCTGACCAGACCTTCTGGTGCTGCTTCAACGAACTCAGCTTCCACCCCCGCATGGTGCCGGGCGAAAGCTTCGATTATGTCGTTGAGCAGTCGCGCACCATCCTGTCGATCCTCAAGGCGAGCCTGCCTGATGTCCGTCTGGTCACGGCCGAGCCTGCCCACCGTCCGCACGAGATCGGCGCCCATGCGCTGGCCGATTGCGCCGATGTCATCGGCATCAACGTCTATCCGCACGAACTCAAGCGCGACATCAGCCGCTCACTGAAAGATGTCGCGGCGCGCTATGGCAAACCGGTGATGATCGCCGAGACCGGCCTGCATCACGGCCATCATCGCCGCTGGAAAGGCATCAACGACAAGGGGCATTGGCTTGAAAACGTGCTCGACGCCGTGGCGCGCTCCAAGGTCCATGTCATGGGCGTGTGCCTGTACCCGATCGTCAACGCGCCAGCCTGGAACGCTCCGCATCGTCGCCGCTGGGATCACGGTTTGATCCGCGAGGACCTCAGCATCGATGATAGCCTTTCGCACGCTATCATGCGCGAAACAGGCGCAGACCGCTTTAAAGCAGCCTGAGCCACCCGAACCGCTTTGCTTACTGAAGCGCGTCGGCCACCGCGTCGAAGAACAGATACGGGTCGATCGGCTCCTTGTCGGTCGGCTTCGGCTGCGCGCCGAACGTCACGACCACAACATTCTTGGCGGGATTGATGTAGATGTTCTGACCCTGGATGCCGATCGCGCCATAAGCGCCGTCCTTCATGGAGCTGGGCGTCCAGCCCGTCCACCACATATAACCGTAGTCGAGCTTCTCGCCATTCTTCAGCGTGGTCGGCTGCGAAGCCTCCTTGACCCAACCGTCCGGCAGGATCGATCCACCATTGATCATGCCGTTCTCAAGGAAGAACTGGCCGAAACGAGCATAGTCGCGCAAGGTTGCGCTGATGCCGCTGCCGCCGATCTCGACGCCATCGGGCGAATCCAGCCACCAGGTCGCGTCGGATTCCATGCCGTATGGCTGCCAGATTTTTTCCGACAGATACTCAGCCAGCGGCTTCTTCACCGCACCGCGCACGATCTCCCCCAGCACCTGCGTTTCGCCTGTCGAATAGGTGTTCGACGTGCCGGGCTCGGCCGCGCGCGGCAGGCTCGCCATCAGCTTCATCGCCGATCCCGGTTCTTGGGCAATCTGCGCCTTCAACAGCGCGCGGCGGTCGGATTGAGGATCGGTATAGGTCTCGTTCCATTTGACGCCCGACGACATCATCAGCACGTCCTTCACCGTCACGCCTTCGTAGGCGCTGCCTTTCAGCGCCGGAACGTAATCCACCACCTGCGAATCGAGCCCGGAAATCAGCCCGTCCTTGATCGCGATGGCCGCGAGTGTCGAGGTGATCGACTTGGCAACCGACATCGACATCCAACGCGTTTGGTCGGTGTTGCCGCGCTGGTAGGTCTCGTAGGCGATCTTGCCGTCTTTCAGAACGAGCATCGCCGTGATGCTGTCCAGCGCCATGAAGTCGTAAAGGTCGTAAGACTTGCCTTCGACATCGAATTTGACGTTGGTCAGCTGCTTGGCGGCGCGCTCGAAGTCATTCACCTTCCCGCCGGCCTTGATCGTATGGGTCGGGAACAGGCGATCGATGTTGCGGAAGGTCGCAACCGCATCGTCCGGCAACAAGGCACCATCATAGATCTGCTCGACCGTACCGATCTTTTCGCCCGCATGCGGATTGGGCGCGGCCTGCGCGAAAGCGCCTCCCGCGCTTCCGAGCAACAAAAGACCAACCAGGAAGGGCTGAATCTTCTGGATTTTGCTGAACATGTGCATTCCCCTGCTTTTCTGGACCCATCTTGACGCCAGGCGGAACTAAGGCAAGGGCTTATCGCTCAGGCCGGACCTCAGCGATCCGGCCTGCCTATTTTATGCTCAGAAGAACGCCTGCAGCCCGGTTTGCGCCCGGCCGAGGATCAGCGCATGAACGTCATGCGTGCCCTCATAGGTGTTCACCGTTTCCAGGTTCTGCGCATGGCGCATGATGTGGTAGCCAATCTGGATACCGTTGCCGCCATGCATGTCGCGGGCCTGACGGGCGATGTCGAGCGCCTTACCGCAATTGTTGCGCTTCACGATGGAGATCATTTCCGGCGCCATTTTGTGCTCGTCCATCAAGCGGCCGACCCGCAGAGAGCCTTGTAATCCCAACGCAATTTCGGTCTGCATGTCCGCGAGCTTCTTCTGGAACAGCTGCGTTTGCGCCAGCGGCTTGTTGAACTGCTTGCGGTCGAGACCATACTGCCGCGCCCGGTGCCAGCAATCTTCCGCAGCCCCCATCGAGCCCCAGGAAATGCCGTACCGCGCCCGGTTGAGGCAGCCGAACGGACCCTTCAAACCGGAAACGTTGGGCAGCAGCGCGTCTTCGCCCACCTCCACGCCTTCCATCACGATCTCGCCGGTGATCGAAGCCCGCAACGAGAGCTTGCCCTCGATCTTCGGCGCCGAAAGCCCCTTCATGCCCTTTTCCAGCACAAAGCCGCGGATCGCGTTGTCATGCGCAGCCGACTTCGACCAAACCACGAAAACGTCGGCGATCGGCGAGTTGGAGATCCACATCTTGGAGCCGGACAGGCGATAGCCGCCGTCGATCTTCTCCGCCCGCGTCTTCATGCCGCCCGGATCGGAGCCCGCATCCGGCTCGGTCAAGCCAAAGCAGCCGATCCACTCGCCAGATGCGAGCTTCGGCAAATACTTCTTCCGCTGTTCTTCCGAACCATAAGCGTGGATCGGATACATCACGAGCGAAGACTGCACGCTCATCATCGAGCGATAACCGGAGTCAACGCGCTCGACCTCACGCGCAACCAGACCGTACGACACGTAGCCGGCGCCGACGCCACCATATTCTTCCGGGATCGTCACGCCGAGCAGCCCGGCTTCGCCCATCTCGCGGAAAATCGACGGATCCGTCGTCTCGTCGAGGTAAGCCCGCTCGATGCGCGGCGCGAGCTTATCGGCGGCAAAAGACGCCGCGGCATCGCGGATCATCCGCTCTTCTTCCGTCAGCTGATCCTCGAGAAGGAATGGGTCTGACCAGTTGAACGCGGCCGTTTTGGCTGAAGTGTTCGACATAAACTGCTCCCATCAACGCAACACCGTTCCGCTCTCACGGACGGTGCTAATCCAGATCATTCGCTAATGCTTTCCAAGGTAGGGGCAAAGCGCTATTTTTCCATGACTTCATGCATTGAATGAATGACCCATGCGCGCGCGCCGCTTTATTCCCTCCCTCAGCCAGCTCCTCGCCTTTGAAGCGGTGGTGCGCCATCAATCCGTGACAATTGCCGCCAAGGAAATGAACCTGACGCAAAGCACGGTCACGCGCCTCCTGCAAAATCTCGAAGGCCAGATCGGCCAGCCGCTGTTCGTGCGCGAACGTAAGAGGCTCGTCCCAACCGACGCAGCGAAAGCCTACTGCGCCGATATCTCGGCTGCCCTGAACATGATCCAGCGCGCCAGTATGGGGCTGATGACCAATCCCGATGGCGGCTCCCTGTCGCTCGCCGTTCTGCCGACCTTCGGCACCCGCTGGCTCGCGCCGCGCCTGGCGCCTTTTCTGCAAGCCAATCCCGGCATCACGGTCAATCTGGCAACGCGCGTACAGCGCTTCAGCTTCGACACCGAAAGCTTCGATGCCGTCATCTTCTTCGGGCAGGCCAACTGGCTGCGCGCCAACCACATGAAGCTGTTCGACGAGCATCTGACGGCCTGCGCCTCGCCCGACTTCCTGCGTCGCCATCCCATCGACACCGCAGCCCAACTGGCGAACCTGCCGCTGCTCCAGCTCGAAACACGCCCGACAGCCTGGAGCGCATGGTTCGAAGGCCAGAACGCCACCCCGCCAGCGAAATCAGGCATGCTGATGGACCAGTTCTCCATGATGATCCAAGCCGCCATCTCCGGCCTCGGCATCGCGCTTCTGCCGGACTATCTGGCCTGGGCCGAAATCGCAGAAGGCCGTCTCCTGCCCGTGCTGCGCCCAAGCGTATCAGGTGCCGGAAGCTATTGGCTGGCCTGGCCCGAAGCCAAGGATCGCTACGGCCCCCTGCGCGCCTTCCGCAATTGGATGGCGGAAACGGAAGCGCCCGAGGAGGTCACGGCCTGAATCCGTTCGCTTACCGCCGCGTCGCGTCCGCGATCACTGCCGCAGCCTGCTCGATCGCACCGCTGCCATGCGGAATGTCGAGCGCCAGCAGACCGGCCTGCATCACGGCCAGCGCACCCAGCGTCATATGCGCATTGACATAACCCATATGCGCAAGCCGCAGATGATCGTGGTAGGCGGGCTCCGTCGGCAGCGCCATGCCGAGCCCGATGCCCAGCGTCAGCCCGGCATTGTCTTCGGCCCAACGACGCAAGCGAGCAGCGCCACCATTGCCGATGCGAATGGAGGTCACCGCGTGCGACCGGGCCGCAGGATCAGTGACGTTCAACCCGATCTCGCCGCCTGCACCCCAAGCATTCACGGCGGCCCAAACCGCGCGTGCCAGCGTCTGGTGGCGAGCAACAACGGCGTCGATGCCTTCCTCGGTGAGGAGGGACAATGCTTCGCGCAAGCCGTAAAGCTGCTGCGCCGGCGCGGTGCCAGCGAAAGCCTTGTAGAATTCGGGGCTGAAACAGCGCGTCCGCCAGTTCCAGTAAGGCGTAACCAGATCGGCTTTTTCCGACACGTCCTTTGCCTTGTCCGAAAACCACACGAAGCTGAGGCCTGGCGGCATCATCAGCCCCTTCTGGCTGGCGCCGATCAGAACATCGACGCCCCATTGATCGAACCTGATCTCCTCGCAGGCAACCGAGGCAATCCCGTCCACCAGCAGCAGCGCCGGATGCCCCGCTCGGTCTATCGCAGCGCGCACGGCGGCAATGTCGTTGCGCACCGTCGTCGCCGTATCCGTATGCGTCATCAGAACGGCACGGATCGTATGCGCGGTGTCCTGTTCCAGCGCACGCCCGATCGCGTCGGGATCGATCGGCTTGCCGCACCCGAAATCGAGCGCATCGACCTCGATGCCGAGGCCGCGCAAGCTCACCGCCCAGGTCTGCCCGAAATGGCCGGTGATCGCCGACAGGGCCTTGTCGCCGCGTGAAAACACGTTGCTGCTCACGGCCTCCCACGCGCCGTGGCCATTGGCGATATACACAGCGACATGCGCCGCCGTGCTTCCTACCACAGCGCGTAGATCGCGCAAAATGCCCGGATACATCTCGTGAAGCTCGCCTTCATAGATGTTAGGCGACGGCCGGTGCATGGCGGCCAGAACACGATCCGGCACCACGGTCGGTCCGGGAATGGCGACATAAGGACGTCCGGCAGCCAGGGTCACAACAGGCACTCTCTTCATTGATTCAAAGCGGTCATGCCGCGTCCCGCAAGGCACGGCAAGACGGTCATCACGGCTGCATGGTCAGCTCAGAACCCATTCCTCGAAGCGCTCGGTCAGTTCGGCCGGATCGATCCCGAAGTTTTCCAGATCCTGCGACACGACCTGCTCGGCATAGCGGGCATTGGTCGGCATGCGCTCGGCCTGATCCGGCGGGATCAAAGCAAGCGAGGCCGGGTTGAGCGGCCCGTCCTGTTGCGCCTTGGCAAAGCCCGCCAGCGGCGCGGCGGATGTCGCGAAAGCCACGAACTTCTTGGCGTTCTCGACATTGGGCGTGTCCTTGGCGACGACCCAGTAAGCCTTGTCGAGGATCGCCTGGTTCCACGTCATGGCAACAGGACTACCGCCATCCTGCGCGTTGAAGAAACGCGTGTTCCAGATGCCGATCATGTCGACTTCGCCATCGCGCAAGAGCTGGCTCGACTGTGCGCCAGCCGTCCACCACACCACGACATGCTCCTTGATCCGGTCGAGCGACTTAAAGGCGCGCTCCACGTCGAGCGGGTAAAGGTCCTTGGGATCCACGCCATCGGCCAGAAGCGCGATGGGAATGACGCGCGCCGCATAGCGCTGCAGCGAGCGCTTGCCGGGAAAGCGCTCCACATCCCAGAAGTCGGCCCAGCTTTTCGGCTCGTCGCCGAACTTGTCCTTGCGCCAGCCCATCAGCGTCGCAAAGGCGTGCGAGCCCATGCCGTTGTTGTAAAGACCGCCGGGATAGCTCTCTTCGAGATCTTCCAGCAGCCCGTTCTGGTTGGCGCGCACGAGCTCCGCCGCACCAAGCGTGGTAACGTCGAACTCATAGGTGCCAGTGTTGACCTGCTGCGCCAGCTTGGCGAAGGACACCGGCGAAACGGTCTGGATCTTGATGCCGGTCTCAGCGGTGAACGGATCAAACAGGTTCGCCCGCGCCGCCGCCTCCCATTCGCCGCCCCAGGTGTTGATCGACAGCGCAGTCTCCTGCGCCCGGGCCACGAAGGGCGAGGCAAGAGGTGCCGCCGCGACTGCTGCGACCCCCGCCAGAAATGTTCGCCGCGTCGGGCGCAGGATCGTGCTCGTCCCGTTTATGAATTGACGCATGGCTCTCCTCCCTAAAGAAACTGCGTTTGTTGGTTTGGCGCCGGTCAGTCCGTCGCGCAGACCATGATCATTTCGACCTTAAGGTCAGGGCTGGCGAGACCGGCGCTGAAGCAGGCGCGCGCGGGTGGCGTGATGCCGCCAACCCACTCGTCCCACACCCCGTTCATTTCAGCGTAGTCGCTCATATCCGGCAGGATGATCGCCACGAACAGGAGCTTGCTCTTGACGCTGCCGATCTCGGCCAGGCGCAAATCCGCCTTGTCGAGCAACTGCCGCGTCTGTTCAGCGGTGCTGAGCGACGGGTCGTAGGGCGCTTTCGGCGTGACGGCGAAATAGCCGGTGCCGTGATGGGTCACAGCAAGGCTGGCGCGATTGCCGATGCCGAAATAAGAGATCATGTCTGTAAGCGTATTCATGGAAGCGTCGTCCGAACTCATTTGGCGATGAGGTACACTGCGTCAGGCGTCCAGCTGATGCAGCAATCCTGGTTTTCCTTGATAATGACGACATCGGCGCCGAGCACCCGCACCCGCATGGTGAGATCGCCGACCTTGCCGATCACCAGCGCGTTGTCGCCATAGTTGACGATCGTCTCGACCTTCATCTGCGCGTTGCGACGGCCCTCAATCGGATTGCGCGACAGGCGCATGTGTTCAGGACGGATCATCAGCGTCACGCCCTGCCCTTTCTTGGCTTTGTCCGTCGGCGCATATTCGACCTCGCCGAGATGCGCGGCACTGGCAGTGCGTGCAACCGCATCGGTCACGACCGCCTCGATCAGGTTGCTTTCGCCGATGAAGCCCGCGACGAAGCGCGTTTCCGGCTTGTGGTAAAGGTCGAGCGGCGCGGCCACCTGGTTGATGCGCCCGCCTTCGAACACCACGATCCGATCCGACATCGACATGGCTTCGGTCTGGTCATGCGTCACGAAGATCGTGGTAACACCGAGCGCGCGCTGGATGCGCTTGATCTCAATCTGCATCTGCTCGCGCAGATTCTTGTCGAGCGCGCCAAGCGGTTCGTCGAGCAAAAGAAGCGAAGGCTCGAAAACCAGCGCACGTGCCAGGGCGACACGCTGCTGCTGGCCGCCGGAAAGCTCCTTCGGGTAGCGGTGGCCGAAATCCCGCAGACCCACCAGCTCCAGCATTTCCTCCGCCCGTTTCAGGCCGGTGGCGCGCTTCACACTGCGCATCTGCAGCGGGAAATACACATTCTCGGCCGCCGTCTTGTGCGGAAACAGCCCGTAGTTCTGGAACACGATGCCGATATTGCGCTCATGCGGCGCCAAGCCCTGCAACGGCCGGCCATCGATCTCCACGCTGCCGGTGGTCGCCTTTTCGAAGCCGGCGATGATCATCAGCGTCGTGGTCTTCCCCGAGCCACTCGGTCCCAAGAAGGTGACGAACTCGCCTTTGGCAGCGCTTAGATTGACATCGTTCAGCGCCACGAACTGGCCGTAGCTCTTGTTGATGCCTTTGAGGTCGAGATAGCTCATGTTTCTTCCTGATCGGCCGGCCTGGGGCGGCGTCTGAATGGGGGTCAGGCGGCTTGGGCGCGTGGACGGCGGTTACGCAACGCGGCAACCACCCTCGGACCAACGAGCCCAAGCAGCACGAGAGCGAACAACAGCGTCGAGATCACCGCGATCACCGGATCGGCTTCCTGCCGGATGCTGTCGAACATCTTGCGCGGCAACGTTTCGGCGTTGCGGCCTGAAATGAAGATCGACACCACCGTTTCATCAAAGGAATGGATGAAGGCAAACAGCGCGCTGATGATCAAACCGGGACGCAAGATCGGCAGCGTCACATGGATAAAGGTCTTGGCGGGGCTCGCTCCCAAGCTCATCGCGGCGCGCTCCAGCGTCCGGTCGAACCCCTTCAAGTTGGCCGAAAGAACCAGAAAGGCGATCGGCACCGCGAGAGCTGTATGGGCCAGCACGACGCCGAGATGCGTGTGCACGATGCCCATCGCGCCGAAATAGGAGTAATAGCCGACCGCCATTACGATCGACGGCACCGCGAGCGGCATCAGCATCATGAGATCGGCGATCGAGCGGCCGCGGAACTGGTGCCGCACCAGAGCAAAGGTCGCGGGCACCACAAGCAGCATGGTCAGCACGGTTGTGGCCGTGGCGATCATGATGCTGTTCCAGGTCGGGATCAGCCAGCTGGGATCAGAGAAATAAGCCTGGTAATAGCCGAGCCCATAGCCGGGCGGCGGGAATTGCAGCGAGCGGGCCGTGGAGAACGACATCGGCACCACGATCACCAGCGGCGCGGCGATGAAGATGACGACGACAACGCCGAGCCATTTCATGAAACGTGTCATGGCAGATCACCCCCAGAGTTTGTCGAGGCCGAAGCGGCGGTGATAGATCGTGAGGATCACCATGGTGAAGACGAGCAGCACCATGGCCAGCGCCGAGCCCATGCCGAAGGCCAGGAACTCGTCGAGCTGGGTGCCGATCAAACCGGCGATCATCTGTTCGCGCGGGCTGCCAAGCAGCGCCGGCGTCACGTAGAAACCAAGGCAGATCACGAACACCAGCACGCAGCCATTGGCAATGCCCGGCGCCGTCAGCGGCAGATACACGTGTCGCAGCAGCGAACCGCCCCGCGCGCCAAGGCTCTCGGCCGATCGCACCAGCACCGGGTCGATCTTCCGCATCACCGAATAGATGTTCATGATCATGTAGGGCGCCAGGATATGCACCATCGCCAGCGTCGAGGAAAAGCGCGTGAACAGAAGCTGCGGCGGCTTGGTGATGCCGACCGCCTGGAACAGCCACACCAGCGGTCCGCTCGTGCCAAGAAGCACCATCCAGGCATAAGTCCGCACGAGAAAACTCGTCCAGAAGCTCATCGTCACCAGAAGCAGGATCAGCATGGCCGTGCGCTGGCTGCTGACCGACATCAGGTAGGCCAGCGGATACCCGGCCAGAAGGCAGCAGAGCGTCACGAAGCCTGCGGTCAGGAAGGTGTTGATGAAGACGCGCTGATACAGTCCGCCGGTCAGCGCCCGCTCGTAATTGGCGAATGTCACGCGGGGTTCGGTGAAGCTCATCACGGCCACATCGATCAGCGGCACGACGAAGAACACAACAAGAAACACGGCCAGCGGCGTCAAAAGGAGCCACGGCCACAGGTTCTTTCGTTCGGTCAGGTTGGAAAAACCGGTCATCTCTGCCGTTATCGGTTCGAGCCTTGGAATGAACCGCCGCGATTGAAGTGCGGCGGCAGTCTTGGGTGGGCCGCTCAGCGGCTCAGCTTGCGAGCCATTCTTCGAACCGCTCCGACGCTTCCGCCGGGTCACCGCCGAAATTCGCCATGTCCTGTTCGAAGGTCTGGGAATAGTTCGCCGGCGCGGTCGGCATGCGCGCCGCAGCCTCGGCTGGAATGAACTCGTTGGATGCTGGGTTCAGGGCACCGTAATCCGCCTGCATCACGAACTCCGCCAGCGGCTTTGCGCTGGTGGCGAAAGCGATGAACTTCTTCGCGTTTTCGGCATTCGGCGTGTCTTTCGCCACAACCCAATAGGCGCGGTCGATCTCGCCCTGGTTCCAGGTCATGGCGACCGGCGCGCCGGCCTTTTCCGCTTCAAAGAAGCGGGCGTGCCAGATGCCGATCAGGTCCACTTCGCCATCGCGCAGGATCTGCGTCGACTGCGCGCCGGCCGTCCACCACACGCGGACATGATCCTTGATGCGGTCGAGCGATTCAAAGGCGCGGTCGAGATCGAGCGGGTAAAGATCCTTCACTTCGACGCCATCCGCCAGAAGCGCGATCGGCAGCACACGGGCGGCATAGCGCTGAAGCGAGCGGCCGCCGGGGAAGCGCTCGACGTCCCAGAACTCGGCCCAGGTCTTCGGCCCTTCCTTGATCTTGTCGGTGCGCCACGCCATCACGGTCGCGAAGGCATGCGACGCTACACCATTCTCGAACAACCCGCCTTCATAAGGCGCTTCGAGATCTTCGATGATGCCGGCCTCGTTGGCGCGCACCAGCTCGCCGCCGCCAAGCGTGGTGATGTCGAACTCATAGGTGCCGGTATGCACCTGCTGCGCCAGCTTGGCGAAGGAGACCGGCGACAGGGTCTGGATCTTGATGCCGGTTTCAGCCGTGAACGGATCAAACAGATGCGCGCGTGCCGCCTCGTCCCAGGGCCCGCCCCATGTGTTGATGTAAAGAACATTGTCCTCGGCGCGCGCGACATAGGGCGCGGCAAGCGTGGATGCGGCCGCCAGGCCGGTGGCCTTCAGGAAAGTGCGTCGGCTCGGCGTCATCAGGGACGCCGGATCAAGCGTGAATTTCGGCACGTCCAGTTCTCCTCTTTTATTATGCTTGGCCGTTTATTTCGATGGTCGGAACGTCGCCTCGTAGAGCCGAAGCCAGTTCTTGTGGGTGATCTTGGCCACTTCCTCTTCCGAGAAGCCGACCGCGCGCAGGCCGCCGGGAATGACGTTCATGTCTTCCACGGTCTGGAACCAGTCCGGCGGCGGCGCCTTCAGCGGCTTGCCGGCGGCACTCGCCCCATATTGAACGCCGCGCGTCCAGCGGCCCTGCCGCATCCAGGCATAATCGGGTGCCGTGAAGTTGTGGCTGCGATCGGTGCCGATCGCGACGGAGTCGATGCCCGCGATATCCACGGTTCTAGCGACCATCCCGCACCAGGCTTCGATCGACTTGCAGTAGCCGTCGCCGGTGATGTTGCGGTAAGCCGCACAGCCGATCACGCCGCCGGTCTGGCCGAGAGCCTTGATGACATCATCCGACTTGTTGCGCTTGTGATCGAACAGCGAGCGCGCATTGGCATGCGTAACTGCGATCGGCTTTTCCGATGCCTCGATCGCATCCAGCGTGGTGCGGTCGCCGACATGGCTGCAATCCACGAGAATGCCGGCGCGGTTCATTTCCAGAACCACTTCCTTGCCGAAGCGCGCAAGGCCGGAATCCTCGGCCTCATAACAGGAGCCGCCGAGTTCGTTCTGGTTGTTGTAGGTGAGCTGCACGACACGCACGCCAAGTTCGGCGAACATTTCCACCAGCCGAATGCGTCCTTCAAACAGGTTTGCGTTCTGGTAGCCGAGGATCACGGCGACCTTGCCCTCCGCACCGATGCGTTCGATCTCGGCCGAGGTCGTGCCGATCTCGGCGACATCCGAATTGTCGCGCACCAGGTCGCGCCAAAGACCGAGCGCATCAAGCGATTCCAGGGCGCCTTCCCAGAAGCCGCAAGTCACCACCACGCCACCGACACCGGCACGCTGCAGCGAAAGAAAAGCCTCACGGTCGAAGTGACCGCATTGCAGACCGTCGATGATCATGGGTTCGCGCCCTTTTCTTGAGTTTGCTGCGAGGCGGGTGCAGCCAGAAACGACACATCGGTGTCGTCGTCATTGTCCTTACGGCCGGTCACGCTGCCGTCTTCGTTGACGATCATCGGCCCGGCATGGCGGCGCGACACCACCGTGTCGGCGGCCAGCGCCTTCTTGGCGTGGTGATAAACCCGCCACCAGAGATCGGCCTCGATCGGCGTGCCGTTGCACAGGAGGTCCCACAAAACCGGATCATCCTCGGCAACCCTGCCGGTCAGCGGCTGCGGCTTGGCGGTGACAACGCCGCCCTCTTCCACGGTGACGCTCAGCCCAGTGCGTCCGCCCAACGCTTCCGCAATCTTCACCTCTGCGGGTTCGACCGCATTGCGAACGGTGATCCGCGCTTCGCCATGTTTGGCTGTGAGTTCGCCGAGCAGATCGAGCAGGCTCGGCACCACGACCCAGCCATGCTGGTTGCCGGCGTCGAGCACCAGCGCCGAACCGTTCTCGGCCGTGATCGTGATTGCTTCCGGCTTCGCATCGGCCAGCAGGTCGAAGCGCTCTTCAAGGGCAGCGAAACCGCCTAAGCCGACCTTCTGCGACAGCATCACGAAATCCTGCATGGCCAGAAAGAAGCCCTTGGGCAAAGCCATCAGCGACAAGATGCGTTCGGACATGAGCCGCATTTCGCGCGGCATGATTCTGAGCGTGGTCATGGATGTGGGATCACTCATGCGAGAACCGGTTCGGGCGGATAGAACCAAGGCCCGGTATGGCCGGAGCGGATGTCCTGCGGCGTCGGAGCGCCATGGTAAAGCACACCGCGCAGGTTGCGGTTCAGGAAGTCGCGCGTCTTGTCGATGCCGTGAATGGCGACATTTAGCAGCCGCACCAGATCGATCGGCACGAAAGCGTCCGAATTGATGTTGGCATGCGGCGTGTGATAGCAGCGCCCCCGCAGGCTTTGGATGCGCGACAGGATGAACCGATGCTGCGGATGCTTCATCAAGAAGCGCGCGACGGTCAGATCCGCTTCCGACGCCTCAAGGTCGGCCGCCAGCGCCTGGATGCCGCCGCAAATATCGAGGCCGAGATCCAGCGCATCTGGCACCTCCTCGCGGGCACCGCGACGCGGCTCTTCCGCCGTTTCCGACTTGTACCAGATATAGCGATAGGCATCCGGACCGGACATGTCGGTGCGCAGCGCCCAATCATACTCCGCACGGATGGTGGCGAGCAGATCGGCCGCCGTTTCCGCCGGATGGATGTTGAACTCGTCCGGCGCATCGATTTCCAGCATCGCCGCATCCGACACATCCGGCACAAGCTCGATCAGCAGCGACAGAAAGGTCTCATGGGCTTCCCGGCTGAGCGTGGTTTCGAACTGCTGCGCTAGTGCGTCGAAGGCACGGGCTCGGCGCGTTCCATCCACCAGCCCGGTGCGCAACAGCGCTTCCAACGAGCCGGCAACCTTTTCGAGATCATCCGCGATGGTTTGACTGGAAGTGAAGGCCTCATAGACCATCTTGTCCTGTCGCCGGAACGTGATCGCGCGGCGCACGAGGCCAAGCAGCTCTTCCACGCGCGCATCGCCGGCGTCGATCTTCAGCGACCGCACCTCGGCAATGGCATTTTCGCGCGCACTTAATATCGCATCGATCAGGCGGGGATGCTTGTGCGCAAAGAAGATCAGCCCCAGCGCCGAACCGTTGCCGACGCCGAGATAACGGCGGATCGCCGGATCGAGCATCACGGCATCAGGGGACTGGAGCGCAGCCAGATGCTCCACCAGGTCGCAGGAATATTCGCGCATCAAATAGGCCGTCAGCAGCTGTGCCTGCAGCACGCCGCCGAGCGGATGGTCGCGCCCGAGCGACGGGAACGAGCGCGTCCCGAACGTCCCGTTGCCGTCCAAACCGGTGTTGCGCATGAGGTAGCAGACCTCGGATAAGGCCGAGACATCCGGCTGATGCCCTTCAGCGAGCGCCGCCAATGTCTGGTCGAATACCCGCATCGAGCGGTTCGAGCGGCACCAGATCAGCGCATTGGGCGTCGCCCGGCCGTTATAGAGCTTCGGCAGTTCGACACGCGCGGACTCGATGTCGGCTTCCGTGGCCGGGCCTTCGTTCAGCGTGCCCATCATGTCCCAGGCACGCCCAATGATGCGGCCGGTCCGAGCGGTACGGCTTGGCGGAAACGAAAAACCGATAAACGAGAACTCGCGATCCGGCGTCTTGATCGAATACACGACAGTGCCGGACGCACTGGCGTCTATATCGAAGCGCTGCACCGAAATGTCCCAGCGCTCGCGCACCATCTTGTTCATGAACGCGCGCGCCCCGCTGACACGGCTCGGCTGCAGAGCGCCCAGCGCTTTCGGCTTCATCAGCACATCGCTCGAACGCGGCGCGATTGCACCGGCGGGCAGAGAATTCTGGGTCACACTCATTTCGGTGCTTGTTTCCCCTGTTGAAGCTCAGTGATCGCTTCGGCAGCCACGCGCAGCGGCGCTTCGAAGCTGGCGAGCTCGAACCGCGTTTGCGGCATGATCAGCGACACGGTGGCGGAGCAGCGGCCGCGCAAATCGAAGATCGGCGCCGCAATCGCGATCACGCCGCTTTGCGTGTAGCCGCTGGAAACAGCGTAGCCGGTCTTACGCGTTGCCTCGAGCACCGCCTCATCTGCCAGTGGCTCGTCATTGGCGCGCAGCCGCGCCAACATGGCCTCATCCGCAAACGCCGTCAGCACGCGGCCCGAAGCCGAGCCTTCCAGGGACATGGTCGTGCCGATCTTCTGTTCGGCCCGCAGCAGGCTCTGCGACCCAACGCGCGCAACGATGCGCGGCAAACCGCCTTCAAGCACCGCCAAGGAGGCCGTTTCCCCAACCTCCTGCACCAACCTTTCCAGTACGGAGCGGGCGCGCGTGCCGAGATCGGCCTGTTCGAGGGCAGCATCGGCAATGCGGCAGGCATGCATGGACAGCCGGTAACGCATGTCGTCGTCCTGCTCGACCCAGCCCGCTTCCATCAGGGTCAGCAGCCGCTGATAGGCAGTCGGCCGCGACAGCTGCATGGCGGCGGCGATCTCGGGCAGCTTCATGCTGCGCGAACTGTTCGCCAGCACATCCAGCACGGCCATGGTCTTGAGCACGGTGCTCAAAGCCCGTACGCCGCCTTCGCTCTGTATTCTTTTAGAATATGGAGTATCCATAATGAATACGGTCTTGTTGAATGGTCCTTCTGTCAAGCGCCACCAGGGCGACAGCTGCGGCCGTGAAGCGTCCTTCCGCCCTATCTGTCTGGAAAAGCTTGAGATATTTTTTTGCGTAAAACCCGGTATGATGCAGCAGATTTGCGGTAAGACCGGTCATTATCTTAAACAAACCTGATCCGTCATACGCTGACTCGCAGCCTTGCCCAATCAGCAAACAGGCTGCCTGACGAACAAGAAAGGGGCACGCGATCTTGGATTTTCAGTTCGATATAGGCGCCCGTTTGAAGGCGATGCGCTCGGCGGCCGGCCTGTCCCAGCGCCAGTTGGCAGAACGCGCAAACGTGCCTCATGCGCAGATCTCGAATGTCGAGAAGAACAAGGTCAGCCCGTCAGTTTCTACCCTGCGCCGCATCCTTAGCGGCGTCGGCGTCAGCATGGCGGACTTCTTCGAGCCCGAGCGCGAAGTCCCGCCCGGGCCATTCTTCGAAGCGGATCAGCTGCTTGATCTGACATCGAAAATCGCCGTCAATGCGATCGGCGAAGGCAGCGGCCGCATGGCCTTTCGCCAGATCGGCGACGCCCGCAGCCACAATCTGCAGATCCTCCACGAAGTCTATGAGCCCGGCGCCGACACGGGCGAAACCCTGCTGCAGCATCCCTCTTCGGAAGGCGGCTATGTCGTGGAGGGTGAACTGGAAGTCACGGTTGATGCCGAGATCCGAGTTCTTCGCGCCGGCGAAGCCTATCTGTTCGACAGCCGCCAGCCGCACCGCTTCCGCAACCTGTCGGACAACAAAACGATCGTCATCTCCGCCTGCACCCCGCCTTATCTCTGACGGTCACAATCTTGAACAAGGCTTGCTCATTATTTTGAGCGGCATTATGCTCTCCTGCAGTCGCATCCAGGAGCCGTCATGTCGTTGTCCCAGCAGTTGCAGAGCCGCCAGAGAGCCGCCGTCGCGGGCGGGGTCGGCACCCGGTCCATCTATGCCGAGCGCGCGCTGAACGCCGAACTGTGGGATGTGGAAGGCAAGCGCTTTATCGATTTCGCCGCCGGTATCGCCGTCAACAACACCGGCCACCGCCACCCCAAGGTCATCAGCGCCGTGCAGGCGCAAGTCGAGCACTTCACCCATACCTGCTTCCACGTCGCACCCTATGAGGGCTACATCCGCCTGGCCGAGCGCCTGAACGCGATGGCGCCGACCGGAGGCGAAAACCGCACCATGCTGGTCACCACCGGCGCCGAAGCCGTCGAGAATGCCGTCAAGATCGCCCGCGCTTATACCAAGCGCCCCGCTGTCATAGCTTTTTCCGGCGCCTTCCATGGGCGCACGATGCTCGGCATGGCGCTTACCGGCAAGGTTGCGCCCTACAAGAAGAACTTCGGCCCCTTCCCGGCCGAGATCTACCATGCGCCCTTCCCCAATGCTTACACCGGCCCATCGGAAGACGAAGCCTTTGCCGGCCTCGAACGCCTGTTTGCGGCCGATATCGACCCGGAGCGCGTTGCAGCCTTCATTATCGAGCCCGTGCAGGGCGAAGGCGGCTTCAACGTCGCGCCCTTCACCTTCCTCAAGCGCCTGCGCGAACTGGCCGACCGACATGGAATTCTGCTGATTGCGGACGAAGTGCAGACCGGCATGGCCCGCACCGGCAAGATGTTCGGCTTCGACCATGCCGGCGTGAAACCCGACCTTATCACCATGGCCAAGGGTCTCGCCGGCGGCTTTCCGCTGTCCGCGGTCACCGGCCGCGCCGAAATCATGAACGCCGCGCATCCCGGCGGCCTGGGTGGCACCTATGCCGGCAACCCGCTCGCCGTTGCCGCCGCCAATGCCGTGCTTGACGTGATCGAGGAGGAGCAGCTTTGCGAACGCGCCCTCATGATCGGCGAGCGCATAACGTCACGTCTGGAAACGCTTGCCGAGCGCCAGGGCATGGAGCGCATCGGCAATGTGCGCGGCCTCGGTGCCATGGTCGCCTTCGAACTCGTGCATGACCGCGCCACCCAGGAAGCGGCCCCCGAACTCACGGCCCGCATCGTCGCGGAAGCGGAAAAACGTGGCCTCATCCTGCTGTCTTGCGGCACGCGCTTCAACGTCATCCGCATCCTAACGCCGCTCACCATCGGCGAGGACACGCTGGAAGAAGGTCTGGCAATCCTGGAAGCTTCGGTGGAAGCCGCCTTTTCGGGCCACGCCAACCACTAAACCCCAAGCGATCGGCCGATGGCTCAAGCCTTTGCGCCCTCTGGCTGATCGCGCCCGCACATTGCGTCGTGCAGCCTGCTGCGCGATACCTGTCTTGTTTCCATTGGCGAAAGGAAAGTGGCCATGAACGGCGCTGATATGCTGTGCGACGTGCTGCTGGTGAACGAGATCGACACCTGCTTCGCCAATCCCGGCACATCCGAGATGCATTTCGTGGCAGCGCTCGATCGCAAGCCGGAAATGCGCTGCGTGCTCGGCCTGTCTGAAGGTGTGGTGACCGGTGCGGCGGATGGCTATGCCCGCATGGCCGACAAGCCCGCCGCAACCCTGCTGCATCTCGGCCCCGGCCTCGCCAACGGTCTTGCCAATCTCCACAATGCCCGCCGCGCCCGCACGCCGATGCTCAACGTGGTCGGCGATCACGCGACCTACCACCTGCAACACGATGCGCCGCTGACCTCCGATATCGAGAGCCTGGCACGGCCCATGTCCCAATGGGTCGGCCGCGTCGCTAATGCGCAGGACGTGCGCTCGAAGACCGAAGAAGCCTACACCGCCTCCTTGACCAAGCGCGGTGTATCGACGCTGATCCTGCCGGCCGACGCCGCCTGGACCGGCCTTGAAGCGCCTGCGCCGACGCGCGTGCAGATCCCGGCCGCACCGCTTCCGGAAACATCGGAGATTGAAGCCGCAGCAGCCGCCCTGCGCGGTGCACGCAAAGGTGTCCTGATCCTCGCCGGTCTCGCTTTGCGTGAAAAAGCGCTGGAAACGGCCGGCCGCATCGCAGCCGCCACGGGTGCGGCCCTGTTCACCCAAACGCCCGCGCGCATGGAACGCGGTGCTGGCCGCGTCGGCGCGACACGCGTGCCCTATCCCATCGCGCAGGCCGTGGAAGCCCTCAAGGCCTTCGATGTCGCCGTCTGCATCGGCGCGCCGCAGCCCGTCGGCTTCTTCGCCTATCCCGACAAGCCCGGCCTGATGCTGCCGCCCGGCTGCGAGGTGCTGGAAATCGGCACACCAGAACACGATCTTGCCGCCACGCTGGAAGCCATCGCCGATGAACTCGGCGCCGGCCAAGGGAAGCCATTCACGCGCAACACGTTCAACCAAAACGAAATCACCGCGCCGACCGGCGCGCTGAACGGCGACTCCATCTCCATCGCGGTTGCCCGCGCTCTGCCGGAAAATGCTGTTATCTGCGAGGAAGCGCTGACCTCGGCGGGCCAGCTTGCTGCCCTGGCGCCCGGCCTGCATCCGCATGATTATCTCACCATCACCGGCGGCGCGATCGGCATCGGCATCCCCTTGTCGGCCGGTGCAGCCATCGCCAGCCCCGGCCGCAAGGTCATTTCGCTGCAGGCCGATGGCAGCGGCATGTATACGGTTCAGGGTCTGTGGACGCAGGCGCGCGAAAATCTGGATATCGTCACCGTCATCTATTCCAACCGGAAATACGCCATCCTCCAGGGCGAGATGCGCAATGTCGGGGTCAACGAGTTCGGCGTGAATGCCCGCCGTATGCTCGACCTCGACCAGCCGGAACTGGACTGGTGCGCGCTGGCCAAGGGCATGGGCGTCGAAGCGGCCCGCGCTACCACGGTCGAGGAGTTCACCAAGCTGTTCGACGCCGCTTTGTCGCGCAAAGGTCCGTTCCTGATTGAGGCGATGATCTAGGCGTTCCGTCTTCTACGAATTTGCGCGAACACGTCGCGCGGGTGTGCCGGCTGAATCTGCTATGAGGCAGGTTCACGCTGATTCCTTTTGCAGACCGCTTTGACCAACTCCCCCCTCCAAATTCTGAAGACCGTTTACGGCTATGACGCTTTTCGCGGTCTTCAGGGTGAAATCGTCCAGCATGTCATCGAAGGCAATAACGCCTTCGTTCTGATGCCGACCGGCGGCGGCAAGTCGTTATGCTACCAAATTCCGGCTCTTGCCCGGCCGGGCATGGGTCTGGTCATCTCGCCGCTGATTGCGCTGATGGCCGATCAGGTTTCGGCCCTGCGCCAGGCCGGCGTCAAGGCCGCAGCCCTCAACTCCGATCTCGCCGGCGAAGAGCGCTATGCCCTGTGGCGCGACATGCAGGACGGCAAGCTGGATCTGCTTTACATCGCGCCCGAAACCCTGCTGCGCGGCGACATTCTCGAGCGCCTTACCCGTATCCCATTGTCGCTGATCGCCATCGACGAAGCGCATTGCCTGTCGCAATGGGGTCACGACTTCCGCCCGTCTTATCGCCAGCTCGATGCGCTGGTCACAATGTTCCCTGACACGCCGCGCATGGCGCTCACGGCGACCGCCGACGAGCCGACCCGCGCCGAAATTCTGTCGCATCTTCAGATCGATGATGACGACGCCTTCATCGCCGGCTTCGACCGCCCCAACATCCGGTATGCCATTCAGGAAAAAGACAATCCGCGTGCCCAGCTCAAGCGCTTCCTGAAGGGGCATGAAGGCGAAAGCGGCATCGTTTATTGCCTGTCCAAGCGCAAAACCGAGGAAACCGCCTCGTGGCTGCGCGAGCAGGGTTATGATGCGCTGGCCTATCACGGCGGCATGGACAAGGCCGACCGCGAAGCCAACCAAGCCCGCTTCCAGCATGGCGAGGCCATCATCATGGTCGCGACCATCGCCTTCGGCATGGGCATCGACAAGCCGGATGTCCGCTTCGTCGCGCATATCGACCTGCCCGGCAGCATCGAGGCCTATTATCAGGAAACCGGCCGCGCCGGCCGCGACGGCCTGCCGTCCGATACGATGATGCTTTACGGCTATGAAGACATCGCGCTGCGCAGCCGCTTCATCGAAGAATCCGGCGCCCCAGACCAGCGCAAGCATATGGAGCGGCAGAAGCTGGATGCCCTGCTCGGCCTGGCCGAAACCGCGGGCTGCCGCCGCCAGGTGCTGCTGTCCTACTTCGGCGACCACTGCGAGCCTTGCGGCAACTGCGATACCTGCGCCGAGCCGCCGCAACTTTTCGACGGTACGATTGCGGCGCAGAAAGCCTTGTCCTGCATCCACCGCACCGGCGCGCGCTTCGGCCAGGCCTATATCGTCGATGTGCTTCTAGGCGTGGAAAGCGACCGCGTTTCCCAACTCGGCCATGACCAGATTACCACCTGGGGCATCGGCAAGGAATTCGACAACCGCACATGGCGCGCGATCCTGCGCCAGCTCATCGCGCTACGCTTCATCGATGTCGATTTGACCGGCCATGGCGGATTGTCGATCGCCGATGGTGGACGCCGGTTCCTGCGCGACAAGCCCACGCTCATGCTGCGCGTGCCCTCCGCACCGCGTCCAGCCAGCGGTCGCGATAAGGTGTCGGGCAAAGCCGTTTCGGCCACGATCCCGGAAGAACACCGCGCGCTGTTCCAGGCTTTGCGCGAGAAGCGTTCCGAGATCGCCCGCACCCAGAACTTGCCGCCTTATGTGATCTTCCACGACAAGACGCTGATCGAACTGGCGGCAGCCCGGCCCTCGTCACGCGCTGAAATGGCGCGGGTTCCCGGCGTCGGCGAGGCCAAGCTCGATCGCTATGGCCCGGCCTTCTTGTCGGTCATCGCCGAACAAGCGGACTCCTAAGAAACGCTGGACTCAGCCGCGGCCGCGATAAGGCGGCACGCCCTGCTCTGGAATCCAGACACCTTCTGGCGCCGCTCCGCTTTGCCAGAACACGTCGATCGGAATGCCGCCGCGCGGATACCAGTAGCCGCCGATCCGCAGCCAGCGCGGCTGAAGGAAATCGACGAGCCGACGCGCGATCGACACGGTGCAATCCTCATGGAAAGCACCGTGATTGCGGAAGGAGCCGAGGTAAAGCTTCAGCGACTTCGATTCCACCAGCCAGTCGCCGGGAACATAATCGATCATCAGATGCGCGAAATCCGGCTGGCCCGTCATGGGGCACAGCGAGGTGAATTCCGGTGCGGTGAAGCGAACGACATAGGAAACGTCGGCCTGCGGATTGGCCACCCGCTCCAGTTCCGCTTCGTCCGGGCTTTGCGGCAACGTCGTAGCGTTGCCCAATTGCTTGAGATTGTCGTAGATCGTTTCGGTCATCGAATTCGTTTCACTGGGCGCTTCATGCGCGAAGTGGCGCTTTTACGCTGCCAAACAGTTCGCGCAAGTGCCGCGCATCTCGATCGTCGTCTTGGACAAACGGAAAGCATGGTCCTTCGACCAGCCCTTCAACCGCTCTTCCACCACCGCATCGCAGAACTCGTCCACACGTCCGCAGGTGTCGCAAATGCCGAAAGCGATCACCCCATGCTTATGATCGTGCGAATGCGTGCAGGCGACAAAGGAGTTGATGCTTTCCAGCCGGTGAACCAGCCCGAACTCCATCAGCTTGTCCAACGCGCGGTAAACCTGCAGCGGTGCGCGAAAGCCCTTGTCGCGCAGCTGATCGAGCAGCGAGTAAGCGCTGAGCGGACCTTCGGTATGCAAAAGCACGTCCAGCACGAGCGACTGGTTCTTCGTCAATTCCTGTGCGTGAACCATTCTCTCATCATTCCCGTTTGACAGCGCGTCAATCATCAATGTAATAACATCACATCGACCTAATCTCAAGGCCGACGATCTTTTCTAAGCGCCAACGATCTTCTCAGACGCAAGGTATTCCCTGTTCGATGGCCGAAGCCTGTATCACATTTAGCGATCTGACGCTCGGCTACAACAACCACCCGGCGGTTCATCACCTCACGGGCACGGTAGCCAAGGGATCGCTGACGGCGATCGTCGGCGCCAACGGGTCGGGAAAATCGACGCTGATGAAGGGAATTGTCGGCGTTTTGAAGCCGATTTCCGGAAAAATTGCCGTCAATTCCGGAAATTCTATCGCTTATTTGCCGCAACAATCCGAGTTGGATCGCTCTTTTCCCGCTCGTGTGGTGGATCTCGTATCACTTGGCCTTTGGCCAAAGCGTGGTCTTCTCGGCCGCTATCGTCCCGAAGATCGCGATGCCGTATCGCGCGCTTTGGTCGCGGTCGGCCTTGCAGGTTTCGAGAAGCGGCCGCTGGATACGCTGTCCGGCGGACAGCTGCAGCGCGCACTTTTCGCTAGGGTTCTGGTGCAGGACGCCGACCTCATCCTGCTCGACGAACCCTTCAACGCCATCGACATGAAGACGCTGAGCGACCTGATCGCGCTGATCAAGCGCTGGCACCAGGAAAGCCGCACGATCCTTGTCGTTGCGCATGATTTCGACCTCGTGCGCGAGCATTTTCCCCAAGCGCTTCTTCTCGCGCGCCAGCCCGTCGCCTGGGGCGACGCCCGCAAAACGCTGGCGCCCGAAAACCTGCTGCGTGCTCGCCAATTCCATGAAGCCTGGGATGAAACCGCCCCTTGGTGCGGCCCAGACGATGGTCACAGCCATCATCATGAAGGCGGTGAGCATCATCACCATCACGACCATGCGCCCGATGCGATCCACAAGGGAGCCGCATGATGGATGCTGTGTACCAGGCGCTGCTCGCCCCCTTCATCGACTTCGCCTTCATGCAGCGTGCTCTAGCGGGCTCGCTACTCCTGTCGCTTGCCTCCTGCCCCGTCGGCGTATTCCTGATGCTGCGCCGCATGAGCCTGACCGGCGACGCGATGGCGCATGGCATTCTGCCGGGAGCGGCCGCCGGCTTCCTGCTGTTCGGCCTGCAAATCGTACCGATGACCATCGGCGGACTGATCGCCGGCATGGTTGTGGCTCTAGGATCAGGCGCCGTCGCGCGCTTTACCGTGCAGAAGGAAGACGCCTCCATGGCGGCCTTCTATCTGATTTCATTGGCGGTCGGCGTTCTCATCGTGTCGCTGCGCGGCTCCAGTGTCGACCTCATGCACGTGCTGTTTGGCACGGTTTTGGCGCTCAATGATGCAGCCTTGACCTTGATCGGCCTGATCACTGTCGTGACCTTGGTAGCGCTCGCCATTTTCTGGCGCGCGCTGGTGGCCGAATGCATGGACCCGCTCTTCCTTCGCTCGGTATCGAAGCTCGGCACGCCCGTGCATTTCATCTTCCTGGCGCTTGTGGTCCTCAACCTCGTTGGCGGCTTCCAGGCTCTCGGCACGCTTCTGTCTGTTGGTCTGATGATGCTGCCGGCAGCCGCTGCCCGCTTCTGGACTGTGCGCGTCGAGCCGATGTGCCTGCTCGCCACGGCGATCGGCATGGCGTCCTGTGTTTCCGGCCTCTTGCTGTCCTACCATTTCTCGCTGCCCTCGGGGCCTGCGATCATCCTCTCAGCCGGCGTGGTGTATATCGCCTCGATCCTGATCGGATCACGCGGCGTGCTCAGCACCCGCAACCGGCCAAGCCGTCACCGCACGGCCTGAACCTCTCCCCCCTCGAACTAAGGAGTACCCCATGCTCAATATCATGCGCCTCGCCAGCTTTGTGAGTGTTATAACATTAATACCTGCCGCGGTGGCATCGGCGTCCGCCGAGAACCTCAAGGTGGTCGCGAGCTTCTCCATCATCGCCGATCTCGCAAAGAATGTCGGCGGCGACCGCATCGACATCACCACGCTGGTTGGTCCGAACGGCGACGCGCATGTTTACGAGCCCAAGCCCGCCGATGCCGCAGCGGTTGCTGATGCTGACGTCGTGCTGGTCAACGGCCTCCAGTTCGAAGGCTTCCTGCAGCGCCTCGTCGACGCCAGCGGCACAAAGGCCCCGGTGGTCGAACTGACCAAAGGCGGCGATGTCCTTAAAAACGAGGAAGAAGAGCATCATCATGATGCCGGCGAGGAAAAGGAAGAAGGCGAAGGCCAAGATCACGCCGCCAGCGGGCAAGAGCACGAGCACGATCATGGGCACGAACACGGTCACGCCGGCCATCACCATCACGGCGAGTTCGATCCGCATGCCTGGCAGTCGGTCGGCAATGCCGAAACTTACGTGAAGAACATCGCGGATGCGCTCTGCGCCGCCGACAAAAGCGGCTGCGACACCTATAAGACCAATGCGGAAGCCTTCCAGGCCAAGCTTCAGCAGCTCGACGCCGACATCAAGGCAAGCATCGCCTCGATCCCGCAGGACAAGCGCACGATCATCACCTCGCATGACGCCTTCAACTACTTCGAACACGCGTACGGACTGACCTTCCTGGCGCCTGAAGGTGTGTCGACGGAGTCGGAAGCGTCCGCAGCCGATGTCGCGGCGCTGATCAAACAGGTCCGCGAAGACAAGGCGTCAGCGATCTTCGTGGAGAACATTACCAATCCGCGCTTGGTCGAGCAGATCGCATCCGAAACCGGCATCAAGGTTGGCGGCACGCTCTATTCCGATGCGCTGTCCGACGCTTCGGGCCCGGCTTCCACCTATATCGACATGATGAAGCACAACGCCGAGACAATCAAAGCCGCCATTTCCGGCAGCTGATCGGCACCCCGGTCGTCGCAGGCGGCTCCGGAAAGACACAACGACGAGCAGACAACACCTGCGACCGACAGCATCCGGTCCGTCCATCAGGCGGGCCGGATGTTTCATTTTCACAGCGATTGTTTGAGGACCTCGATCGCCCGACCGTCCATTTGCGCCACGTTGAAGCGCATCAGGTCAGGCGCTGAAAGTGCAACGCTGAAGACGTTGCCCGGCGCCAGAACCACGCTTTCGCGCAAGGCTGTTTTGGCGAGATCGGCGGCGTCACGACCATCCGGCAGTCGGCACCAGAGATAGTAACCGCCACGCGGCTGCACCCACGGCCGGATGCCCATTGTCTCCAGTATCGCTGCCGCCTCGCGTCGCCGTTTTGCCAGCCGTGTCCGCAACGCCGCAATGTGCTTTCGATAACTGCCGTCGCTCAGCACGGCAGCGATGATCTCGGCCGCAATGGGACTGGGGCCGCCGAAGGCAGTCGCCACCTGAAGATCAATGAGCCCTTCGATCCAATCCGGCCGCGCCGCGATAAAGCCGCAACGAACCGATGCCGACAGCGTCTTGGAAAAGCTACCGATGCGGATCACCCGCGCCAAGCCGTCCAGCGCCGCAAGACGCGGCGCGCGTTCGATCTCGAAGTCGGCGAAGATGTCGTCTTCAATGATCGTCAGATCATGCGCAGCGGCGAGCGTCAGGATCTTGTGCGCGACCTGCGGCGACAGCGATGCGCCGGTCGGATTGTGGATGGCGGAGTTGGTGACGTAAAGGCGCGGGCGATGCGTCGCCAGCGCCTCAGCAAACAGCGCGACATCGGGGCCGCTCGCCGTATAAGGCACGCTGACGACGTTGACGCGATGCGCCCGCAGCAAAGCCTGAAAGTTGAAGTAACAGGGATCATCGAGCAGCACCGTGTCGCCGGGCTGAAGCAGGAAGCGGCACAAAAGATCGAGTGCTTGCGTGCCGGAGCCGGTCAGCAGGATCTGGTCGGGACCGGCATCGATGCCTTCTTCAACGAGTTGCCGCGCCAGCAACCGTCGCAGCGCCGGTGAGCCGCGCGTCGATCCGTAATCGGCCAACACCGTGGCATCGGCGCGGGCGAGACCACGCATCGCCTTGCGCACGGGTTCATGCGCCAGCCAGTCAGCCGGCAACCAGCCACAGCCCGGCTTCAGGATTTCAGGCGCCGCATCGAGCGACTGGCGCGACACCCAAAACGGGTCGATCTCGCGATCGAGGCGCGGCTCCACGTCCGCCAGAGCCAAGGGCGGCAGGGAGCCCGCAACCGTAAACCCCGAGCCCGGCCGGGATCGGATCAGCCCTTCGGCTGCAAGCCGGTCATAGGCCTCGACGACGGTGGAGGGTGACACCTGCATGGTTTTGGCTAGCGCACGAATAGACGGAAGCTTCTCGCCTGCTGTCAGGCTGCGCGCACCCATGCGGCGGCGGATCTCCTCGATCACCGAGCCAGTGCGGGTTCTTCCTATCGAAGCCGCCAACTGTGTCCTCTCCTGCGCCCATACAGTTCATCGTCACCGTACTGAACTGTCTCTGCCGAAGCCAGTGCGTTCCCGCTACTTCGGAAGCCCTCGAAAGGGTGGTAGGCATCATCATGGAACAGACAACACAAGGCTGGGGTAGCGGCCTCATTGGCGTCATCATCTTCAGCGGCTCCTTGCCGGCGACGCGGGTTGCCGTTAGCGGCTTTACGCCATTGTTCCTGACCTCGGCCCGTGCGGTCATCGCCGCTGTGCTGGCCGGAGCGCTTCTTCTTGCGTTTCGCCAGAAGCGGCCAACGTCACGCGATCTCTTTTCCCTCGCGACGATCGCACTTGGCGTCGTGGTTGGCTTTCCGCTTCTGACGGCGCTTGCGCTTCAACACATCACCTCCGCGCATTCGATCGTCTTCATCGGCCTGCTGCCGCTTGCCACCGCCGTCTTCGGCGTGCTGCGGGGCGGAGAGCGACCGCGTCCGGCGTTCTGGTTGTTCTCAATCCTCGGCGCGGCCTCAGTTGCAGGCTTTGCTCTCAAGCAAAGCGCAAGCGCGTCTTTGACCGGCGATTTCCTGATGATCGGTGCCGTGCTTTTATGCGGCCTCGGCTATGCGGAAGGCGCCACCTTATCGCGCCGTCTCGGCGGCTGGCAGGTCATTTCCTGGGCTCTGATCACCGCCCTTCCCCTTATGGCAATTCTGGCCCTCGCAACCCTGCCGGAAAGCTGGAGCCAGATCGGCGAACCGGCCTGGCTTGGCCTCGCCTATGTATCCGTCTTCAGCATGCTGATCGGCTTCATCTTCTGGTATCGGGGGCTTGCTCTTGGCGGCATTGCGGGCGTCGGTCAGCTGCAGCTGCTGCAGCCCTTCTTCGGTCTCGCTCTGGCTGGCATCCTGCTCGGCGAACCCGTCGCCTGGTCGATGATCGCGGTGACCGCCTTCGTCGTGTTCTGCGTCGCCGGTGCAAAGCGCTTTGCGTAAGCAGACCGACCGCTGATTTTTCCTTCCATGCGGTTGATCCGTTCGGCTTGAGGGGTCAAAAAGGCGCACTCCCCAGAACCGGAATGCGCCTTGGAAAACGTCACCATCATCCTCGTTCTGCTTCTGGCCGTGATCGTCAGCGGCATCCTGTCCAGGGTGGTCCCTATCCCCCTGCCGCGCCCCCTATTTCAGATCGCACTGGGTGCCGTCATTGGTCTGGTCGCGGACTGGCGGGTGACGCTCGATCCCGAACTGTTCTTTCTCCTCTTCCTGCCGCCGCTTCTGTTTCTCGATGGCTGGCGCATCCCGCGCGAAGAATTGTTCAAGGACGGCAAGGCCGTGCTTGGGCTGGCGCTCGGCCTCGTCGTATTCACCGTGCTCGGCATGGGCTTGTTCATCAACTGGATGATCCCGGCCATGCCGCTAGCGATCGCATTCGGGCTTGCGGCGGTGATCTCGCCGACCGATCCGATCGCCGTTTCAGCCATCGCCCAGCGCGTATCGATCCCCAAACGGATGATGCACATCTTGGAAGGTGAGTCGCTGTTGAACGACGCGTCCGGCCTCGTTTGCCTCCGCTTTGCCGTTGCCGCCGCCCTGACCGGCGCCTTTTCGTTGCAGGAAGCGGCGATGAACTTCCTTTGGGTGGCGATCGGCGGTGTTATGGTCGGCGTCGGGCTGACCTGGTGCGTGGCACATGCCAAAAGCTTCGTATCGCACCGCTTCGGCGAGGACTTCGGCTCGCAGATCCTGATCAGCCTGCTGATCCCGTTCGGCTCCTATCTTCTGGCCGAACACCTGCATTGTTCCGGCATCCTGGCCGCGGTTGCCGCCGGCTTGACCATGGGCTTTGTGGAAACCACCGGTGACCTGCAGGCCACCACGCGCATCCGGCGCAACACCGTATGGGACACGATCCAGTTTACGGCCAACGGCATCATCTTTGTGCTTCTTGGCGAGCAGCTACCTGCCATTTTGGATGGCGCGGCCGAAACCGTTCGACTGACGGGCCATCATGAGCCTTGGTGGCTAGCTGTCTATATTCTGGCCATCAATATCGGCCTGGCTCTGCTCAGGTTCTTGTGGGTCATGGTATGGATTCGCATCACGCTCAATCGCGGGGAAGGAAAAGCGCCGACGCCGTCCTGGCGCCTCATCACCGCCATGTCGCTGGCCGGCGTCCGCGGCGCAATCACGCTCGCCGGTGTGTTGACCCTTCCTCTGGTGATGAATGACGGCTCCCCCTTCCCGGCCCGCGACCTCGCGATCTTCCTGGCCATGGGCGTCATCATCGTTTCGCTGATCGCCGCCAGCATCGGCCTGCCGCCGCTTCTGAAAGACTTGAGAATGCCGGAAGAGCATGGCCACGCAGCCGAAGAACATGCCCGCGTGGCGGCAGCGCGCGCGGCGATCACCGCCGTGGAACAGGCGGAGCACGAAATGGCGGAGGGCCGGCACGACGCCGACATCTATGTCGCCGCGGCCGGCCGGATCATGGACTATTACCGCCACCGCATCGAACGCGGCGAAGCGGATGTGGAAGACGCCAAGACGATCCAGCACCGCGAAAAGATCGAGCGCGATCTGGCTCTGGTAGCTCTCCAAGCGGAGCGCCGGGAGATCTACCGCATGGTGCGCCGCCGGCGCCTCGGCAGCGAAGCGGCCCGAAAGCTTGTACGCGAGCTTGATCTGCTCGAAGCGCGCTTCGGCACCTGACGTGCTAGACGCGGTTCAAGGCTGAGACACAAACAAGAACGGCGGCGCCTTCAACAAGCGCCGCCGTTCTTCTTTCCTTGCAAGGCAGACGCTTCGCTCTCAGCCGCCGCTGTTAACGACCGCCGCAGCCGGGGTCATCAGCTCCGGACGCGGGGTGCCCGGCGCGTTTGGCGGCAGCATCGGATAAGGAATCTGCGGCTGTTCGCCGGTCAGCGTGCCCAGGAAGGCGACGATGGCCGTGACATCCTGCTCGTTCAGGTCTTCGCCGAGCTGAGCGCTGCCCATGATCTCGACGGCCTGCGAGAGGTCCCACACCTTGCCCGTATGGAAATAGGGGGCCGTAAGCGCGATGTTGCGCAGCGTCGGTGACCGGAAGACATATTCGTCATCCGCCGTCGCGGTGACGGCAAAGCGGCCCTTGTCGGACTCAGGCAGGATGTCGGCGCCAGGACGTTCCACCACGCCGAACGGGAAGTAATCGGCACCACCGACATTCACGCCGTTGTGGCAGGATACGCAGCCTTTATCGATGAAAAGCCGCATGCCCTGCTTTTCATGATCGGTCATGGCCTGACGATTGCCTTCCAAGTACTGGTCGAAGCGCCCTCCGGGCGTGATCAGCGTTGCCTCGAACACCTCGATCGCGCGCGTCACGTTCTCGAAAGTCACGGCATCCTGCTGGCCAGGGAATGCGGTCTGGAACGCCTCCACATATTCCGGCATGCTTTTCAGCGTCGCCAGCACGCGCTCCGGCGTGGCGTTCATCTCGACGGCTGCCTGGATCGGGCCGCCCGCCTGCGCCTTCAGATCTTCCGCGCGGCCGTCCCAGAACTGCGCGATGTTGAAGAAGGAGTTGAACACGGTCGGCGCGTTGCGTGGACCCTTCTGCCAGCCATGGCCGACCGAGGTCTCAAGCCCATCGACGCCGCCCATGCCGAGATTGTGGCAGGTGTTGCAGCTCAGAAGATGGCTGGACGACAAACGCGGCTCGAAGAACAGCATCTTGCCGAGCTCATACTTCTCGCGCGTGATGGCATTGTTAGCCGGTGCCGGCTGAACGGTCGGCAGCGCCTGGAAGTAGTTGATCGCATCGGCATGCAATGCATCGTCATCAAGCGTAGGCTTTGCAGTCTGATCCTGCGCGAACGCTATCGTTGCGATGATGCTTGCCGCCGCAGCAAGTGCGATGACACGTGGGCTTTTCATGACGGTCTCTCCTGCCTCTGCGCGGACAAGGACAAACTGGCTGCTCAGGGCAAGCATAAAACCTGCACCTTCTACACCACTTTGAGCATCGCTTGACGCGCTTGGTACAACAAGGATGCTATCTTCAAAATCATCGAAGACAAAGAAGTAATTCTTCGGTGCGACAATCCTGCTTCTATATGTAACACTACTGTGAACAAGGATAAGGATGCCGAACAGCAGCGGAGACATGCTTGATTTTAGATCTTTGATTTAGATCAAACAAGAACTTATACGCTCTTCGACTTTGCTGACGCAGAAGCAGCGACCCAGGTAATTTCTGTCGCAATCAACGCGAAAGGAACTATCTTTGGACCATGGAGTCAGGGAAAGCTTGGACATCTTGTCCATGCGCGCGACGGTCACAGAGGCTGCAAGCACAAAGGCGCCTAGAGATCCGTCAGGAGATGCATCATGGCCGAAACGTTTAGTCCCACCACCAATCCTGCTTTGACGGGGATCAGGGGCCGCTGCCCGCAATGCCAGGAAGGCCATCTGTTTCGCGGCTTCCTCAAGCTGGCGCCGCGCTGCGAGATCTGTGGACTGGACTACAGCTTTGCCGATACAGCCGATGGTCCCGCCTTCTTCTCCATGAGTATCGTGTCTGTCCCGGCGTTGGCCTTCGCGCTCTGGTTCCAGTTTTCCTTTGAGCCACCCTGGTGGGCGCATCTCTTGGTCACATTGCCGCTCACGATCATCGGCTGTCTTGCGTTGCTACGCCCGCTGAAAGGCTGGCTGGTGTGTTCGCAGTATTTCCATAAGGCCGAGCAAGGCTCGATCGACCGGCAATGGCATGCCGATGCGGTATCGCGAAGGGCTGAGCAGGCAAAGGACGAAACCAGTCTTTGAAGTCGTGTCGGATGCGCTGACGGCGCTACGCAGACTGCGCAACAAAAAAGCCAGGCAAAAGCCTGGCTCGGATAGGGTCAAAGCAGAAGAAAAGGCGGTGCCCGCGGTCGACCTGGATCGTGGTGCCGCGCGAGCACTACGGCGTCGCGCCCCTCCTGTTGAAGATCGACTGAGGCAAACAACGGGGCGGCAACAGTCCAGCCCTGTGCTTCCCCGTCGGTGAGCGCAGATGAAGCGAGATGGCAGCCTGCCGTGCAGCATGCCGTGACCTTGGCATGGTCGCCGCCGCTGTTGGATGGAGTCGAACCCGGTCCGGTCGCACATAGTGGATTGCCGAACATATCGAGCTGCGGCCCGAGCGGCATGGCAGTCGCCGTCCATACGGAGGCGCCCCATTGCAGAAGAAATACGAGGGCGACCAAAAGCGCGCCCCGGCGCTTTGAACCCATCGATCAGCAAGCCCCGCTTGTCTGATCGTTTAGCATGTTAGCACTGTGTGATGAAGAAGCTGGGCTGCGACATATCGAAACCGGGGGGGACGCGCCCCTCAAAGAAGCGCGATCCCATGTTGATCTTAGAGCTTGACGCTCTTTTCACGTGCCCAAAGACGTAGCTTGCGACAGGACTCGATGAAGGTATCGATCGCCTTGGAGCCTTCCAGCGCAATCAGACCCTCATCGGCATCAGCCTGAACGCCGGCCTTTGCCAGAAGCGGAGCGGCTTCCGGCGTAAACGCGATGAACTTGCAGTGTGCGAAAGCATCGGCAACGAAGTCGCGCGCTGCCACCTCACCCACCAGATGCTCGGCACCCTCAGCCGAAAGAACCAGGGCGACCGCATCGAACAGCACCGACGGGCCACCATCAATCATGTGCTTGCCGGCGATCATCGTGCCGTCAGCAGCCTCCACGCCAGTGACCTTGGGCGCAATGACTTCCATGATCGCGCCTTCCTTCTCGATGGCGCTTTGCAGCGTCTTCAGGAGCTTGGCATCCGCGCCATTGCTGACGAGAACGCCGACCTTGCGCCCCTTGAAGCTTTCCGGTCCGCGCTGGATGATGCTGAGTGCCGGTGACGCCGCAAGATCATCACGCACCGGAACGGCCGAGTCGGCTGGCTTCGGCATGTCCTTGATGCCGAGCTTGTCGGCAACCGCTGCTGCCAATGCTTCGTCCATGTTGAGGAGATGCGCCAGCATCCGCTCGCGGATCGCCGGCGTTTCCACCTTGCTCAACTCGAAGGTCAGCGCCATGGCGATATGCATCTGCTCGTGCACGGTCTGGCTGTTGAAGAACTGACGCGCCTGGCTGTAGTGGTCGGCGAAGCTTTCCGCGCGCAACCTTACCTTCGGACCTTCCTGCGTATCCGCGAAAGTACGGAAGCCGCGCTCCGGGCTTTCGCGCGGACCGGTTCCCCAGGAGTTCGGCTGGTAGTTCACGCGACCTGTGGGGTTGCGCATCGCCATATGGCCGTCCTGCTGGAACGTGTGGAACGGGCATTTCGGCGCATTGATCGGAATATGCGTGAAGTTGGTGCTGCCCAACCGCTTCAGCTGGGTGTCGAGATAGGAGAAGTTTCGGCCCTGCAGCAGCGGATCGTTCGAGAAGTCGATACCCGGCACCACGTTCTGCGTCATGAACGCGACTTGCTCGGTCTCGGCGAAGAAGTTGTCCGGCATGCGATCAAGCACGAGGCGGCCAACCGGGATCGCCGGCAGGATTTCCTCAGGGATGATCTTGGTGGGATCAAGCACGTCGAAGTCGAAGCTGTCGGCAAAATCCTGATCGAACAGCTGCAGGCACAGTTCCCATTCCGGGAAGTTGCCGGACTGGATCGAGTCCCAAAGATCGCGGCGGTGGAAATCCGGGTCCGCACCGTTGATCTTGACGGCTTCGTTCCAGACCACTGACTGCAGGCCGAGCTTCGGCTTCCAGTGGAACTTGACGAAGGTCGACTGGCCCTCGGCATTGACGAGGCGGAAGGTGTGGACGCCAAAGCCTTCCATGAAGCGGAACGAGCGTGGGATGGCCCGATCCGACATGATCCACATGATCATGTGCATCGATTCCGGCGTCAGGCTGATGAAGTCCCAAAAGTTGTCATGCGCGGACTGAGCCTGTGGGAAGCCGCGATCGGGCTCCGGCTTCACCGAATGGATGATGTCGGGGAACTTGATGGCGTCCTGGATAAAGAAAACCGGGATGTTGTTGCCAACCAGATCCCAGTTGCCTTCCTGCGTGTAGAGCTTGACCGCGAAGCCACGAACATCGCGCGCCAAGTCGAAGGAGCCCTTGGAGCCCGCAACGGTCGAAAAGCGCACGAAGGCCGGCGTCTTTTCACCGGCCCGCTGGAACAGGTCGGCCCGGGTGTATTTGGCAAGCGACTCATAGGTCTCGAAATAGCCGTGCGCGCCATAGCCGCGCGCATGCACGACGCGTTCCGGAATGCGTTCATGATCGAAATGGAAGATCTTCTCGCGGAAGTGGAAGTCTTCGATCAGTGTCGGGCCACGCGGGCCGGCCTTCAGCGTATTCTGATCGTCGGAAACGGGCACGCCATGGGCCGTGGTCAGAACCGGCGTGTCGCCCTGCGCCGTTTGATGGAGCTCGCCGCCCTCGCCTCGTTCGAGTGTCAGGTCGTGAACCGTTGTCGTCTTGGTCGAAGTCGTGCGGGAGCTTTTGGCCATGGGTCATTTTCCTTTGGCGAGTGACTGCGGCTAAATGGGTTTTAGCGGCTTCCGTTCCGTGGGTCGTTCAAGCTGAGCAGGCGTTCCGGCTGAATCTCAGCGCGGCATTGCGATGGCTTCGAACTCGTCTGCCAGCTTGTGCAGCGCCTGCCGCATCTCAGCCCCGGACAGCGCTTGGCCATGACCGGTCAGCACAAGGTCCGGTTCCAGCGCAGCAAGCTGTTGCACCGACTGTTTGGCAGCCTGCCAGTCCGGCGTAAAATAGCGGGGCGGTCCGTGGATTTCGGGACGCTGAACGAGGATCTCGTAGGCCGACTCCTGTCCAGTGGTGATGAAGGCGTCGCCGGCGATAATCGTGCGGTCGCTTTCGCGCCAAAGCGAGACGTGCCCAGGCGTGTGGCCGGGCGTATGGATGCAGACCCAGCCGGGCATCGCTGGCACCGAATGGTCCGCAGGCAAGGCGTGCAGGCGTGCGCCGACATCAACCGGGCTCGTCGGGAACAGCGGCGAAAGGAGGGGCATGATCCCGCCGCCTGCCCACACATCCGGTGAGGGGTAGGACAGGGTGCCGTTGAGATAGGGATGTTCGAGTACGTGCGCGTAAACCGGCACGTCCCATTCCCCAGCCAGTTCGAGCAAGGTGCCGACATGATCGAAATGGCCATGCGTCAGCACGATGCACTCGGGACGAGACTCCTCGCCGAAGCGCTTGGCACTGATGTCCTTGATCGAGCCGGCGGAACCCGGAATGCCCGTATCGATCAGAACCCAGGAGGATGGCGTTCCGAAAAACATGACATTGACTAGCGTTTCCCGCTTGAAGGACAGGTCCGGCCTGACCTCCGTGGAGCCATCCGCAGCCTCTTGGCCAACAACATTGCCTGAAGCGATCGGTATCTGTACGGCCAAGCCTGCCTCCCGTTCATATCCACGAGACAAACCTGCGGAAATGGCGGTTGTTCCACACCGATTTTGACGTTCATCTCCTGACGTTTTAGCAAGCGCGAACAAACCAGCGGGGTACGGGTTGGACGGGTTGATCCTCAACCAACCCTGCCCGCAAGTCTGGAAATCGCCTGTGTTCGAACCTGCGCCTGCAACCGACGAGACATTGTATGACTGCCTGATCATCGGCGGCGGGCCGGCAGGTTTGACGGCTGCAACCTATCTCGCGCGCTTTCGACGTAAGGTGCTGATCGTGGATTCCGGCGAAAGCCGCGCGCGCTGGATCCCGCGCACGCATAACTGCCCCGGTTTTCCCGATGGCGTAACCGGACCGGATCTCCTGCGACGCTTGAAAGAGCAGGCGCTGCAATATGGAGCGGAGATTATAACCGGCTTCGTCGAGGCACTGACACCGCAGGACGACGGCATGTTCGTGATCGACACGCCAAACCCCATTCGCGCTCGCAGCGTGCTGCTTGCCACCGGCATTGTCGACACGCTGCCGCAAATGGCTGATGCGGAATCCGCGATGCAGGCGGGGCGCCTTAGGCTCTGTCCGATCTGCGACGGTTATGAAGCGAGCGATGATCGCATCGCCGTGATGGGTGCGGGCATCGACGTTCTGCGCAAGGCATTGTTCATGCGTTCCTTCAGTTCCGACGTCACGATGCTGCTGACAGGTCCCAGCGGCAACTTACCGGCCGAAGCGCTGGAGATGGCAAAGAAGGCCGGCGTCGTTCTGGTTGAATGCAGCGAGGACGCCATTCACGTCGCCCCTGACACAGCGAGCGCCCGCCTCCCCGATGGCCGGCAACTGACGTTCGACACGATCTATCCCGCGATGGGCTGCTCGATCCGCTCCGATCTGGCCGCAAATCTCGGTGCCGACTGCGACGAAACCGGCAGCCTTCTTGTGGACAGCCATCAACGCACAACCGTTCCAGGCCTATATGCCGCCGGCGACGTCGTCCATGAGGTCAACCAACTCGCTGTGGCCTTCGGACATGCGGCAGTGGCTGCGAGCCACATCCATAATTCCCTGGCCAATCGGGATGGCGAGCGCTGGAAGTTTGCCAGCTAGAAGCCCACCAAGTCTATTCGCAGAACCATCGGCAAACACAGGAACAATCGTTCAAGCCATCAGTTCTATGGCCACCAACAAGGAGGGCTAACCGTGGCTAAAGAGAAGACACTCAACGACCTGTTTCACGACACGCTCAAGGACATCTACTACGCCGAGCGGAAGATCCTGAAGACACTGCCGAAGATGGCGCGCGCTGCGCAGTCCGCAGAACTGAAGGCTTCGATCGAGAAGCACAAGGATCAGACCGAAGGCCAGATCGAGCGTCTTCAGCAGGTGTTCGAAATCCTCGGCAAGCGCGCACAGGGCAAGACCTGCGACGCGATCGAGGGTATTATAGCTGAAGGCGAGGAGATCCTGGAGGAGTACAAGGGCACTGCTGCTCTCGATGCCGGCATCATCTCGTCCGCACAGGCCGTCGAGCATTATGAAATCACGCGCTACGGCACGCTGAAGCGCTGGGCCGAAACGCTGGGCATGCAGGATGCCGCTGATCTGATCGATCAGAACCTGCAGGAAGAAAGCCAGACAGACGAAGATCTCAGCACGCTGGCAGACACCGTCAACAAGTCGGCTGCCGGCTGAGGTTCGTTCTCTTGTTTGCAAAGGGGTGGCAGTGCCACCCCTTTTTTGTTCAGCGCCAGATGCCGATGCTGGCGAGCAGCACGACCGCCACGACCGCGATCAAGCCGATATAGATCAGCAGCGGCCGGTTGGACTTCGTATGCGCTGCATCGTCGAACGGGCGCATCGCGCTGCCATGCGTACTGGCATTGGCTCTCGGCAAAGACGAAGGTTGTTGAGCTGCCGCTGCCTCGTCGCTGCCGACAGTCGGCGCACCGCCGGCTTCCGCGTCCGTTTCCATAGGGCTGGCCGCCGGGTCGAAGCCGGCGACCTTCTCACCGGTCTGGCCCTTGTCGATGGCGCCCCGCACCTCGGAAGCCGAAGCGCCATCGAATGTTTGATCGCGTCTTGTATCGCTGCTGGAAGGCATGAGCTGGTCTCCATCAATCTGCCTGAACCTGCACCGCCCCATTCTTGTTCCTGACGCGACCATGCCATGCTGCCAGCTGCGTCAGGCTTCCCAGCTTTCCAGAACTTCTTGAGCCTCGGCGACTTCGATCTGCTGGCCGAAACGCCCGCTATAAAGCGTCAGCAGCGCGTCATGCGATTCATCGGCAGAGCTGCACATTCCGTCGCTGATCACGATCACGCGGTAGCCGCGATCCACCGCGCCAAGCACGGCAGCCAGAACGCAGACATCCGTTTCGCCGCCCGACATCAGGAT
Organism: Tianweitania sp.; assembly: GCF_032053605.1. NCBI lineage: Bacteria > Pseudomonadati > Pseudomonadota > Alphaproteobacteria > Hyphomicrobiales > Phyllobacteriaceae > Tianweitania > Tianweitania sp. Next base: position 48,672 of record NZ_DAMBUH010000004.1, on the reverse strand, counting down.
CGTGTCGACGGAGGTTCCGCGAAGCATCGCGTCGAGCTTGCCTTCCGTCCAGGGCGAATACACCCATTTGTCCACCACACGCGCCGGCGGAACATAGCGCGTGAGCTGAGGCGCCAGATCGATCAAGGCGGGATCGAGCCGGTCCAGCGTCACGCTTTCCCAACGCTGATAATAGCGCTTCCACGTACCGGCAGCGTGTTCGGCATTGGCCATGGGTACGAAGCGCGTGAAGATTGTCTGCTCGGCATGCCCCTCGACAACCCTGCTAATGGTGGGCAACACCTTTTCCATCCAAGGCACGGCCCATGGCGTTCCCGGCCCGAACAACCGCTGCATGTCGATGCAAAGATGAACAGCGTTGGAGCCGACTGGCCCGTAAAGCAGCCCCGAGGGTTTGGAAGGCGCGGGCATGATCAACGCCGCCGCTCAAAGCAGGCGCACGCCACGCAAGCTGGGATTGGTTTGATGGTGTTTGACATAGCCGGCTCCAGATCTTGAGCCGACCCAACCCGTCATCGTCCCGACGTGTTCCCTGAAAAAACGCTTACGCTGGAGCGCTTTGTCTTAAGGGCGACGGACGTCTGGCATGAAGCGACTGCGCGTCGCGGCCAGCCGAATAGATCCGTTCAAGGATGTTGAAGGCAGCCAGCGCTCGACCCTGAGGTAGGTTGTGCAAGGGCGATCCGCCCAAACACGCGGGCCCACCACTCCATTGGTCCCACACGATCCAGTTCCCGTTGGAGTCGCGACAGCAGGCGAACCGTGTTCCTTGTATCTGCGCTGGAGACTTCATCCCACCAACCCGTGTGCCCTTTCGCCGCAACGGGACGAAAGGCGGGCGGTTTCAAATGATGTCCTTTGATGGTTTAGCAGATCTTAAAACAGGAAGTTTGCAGGCGGTCAGCCTTCAGACACCGCGAAGGAACCCTACTCGCCGCCCCGCACATCAGCCGCGAAGCGCTTCTCACGCTTCGGCTTCACCGCCGCAGTGGTGGCGGAATAGGTTGGATGCGCCTTGTAAGCCGCGAGTGCTGCTTCGTCCTCGAACTCGGCATAGACCACGATGTCGATCTTGTTCTCGTAGAGATCGACCCGCAGATTTTCAGTGATCTCGAACACGCGCGAACCCGGGATCGTGCCGAGCGGCGCCAGACCGCGCTTGACCTCGGCCACGCGCTCCGGCCCTTCCGCCGTGAAGAAGACGATGTGGCGTATCAATTCTCTAAAACCCCCTTGGGATGGATGCGGCGCTTATCCCCGCTTCCGCGCGGTTGAGCAAGCGCCGATCCATTTATCCCAAGGTCATCATCCAAGCGTACTCGCCGCCAGAACTTCCGCCAGTGGCTGATGCGGCTGACGCCGGCCACCGGCGATCTCCAGCGACAGAAGGCCGCTTGGGCAGTTGCGGCCATCATCCCAGCCGACATGATTGACCACGGGATATAGGCAGATGCCTTCGACCGGCACGCCGGCCTCGCGGGCTTTCTGCGTTTCATGCAGGATCATGCGCATCCATGATGCCCGGCGATCACCCTCCGTGCCGGTTTCGGCAACGATGATCGGACGGCCATAACGCGAATAGACTTCCGTCAGCACACGCCGGAAACGCTTGTAGCGGGGATCGTGCTCGTCGATCGGGCCGACCGCATGGACCCACTGATTGTCGAAATAATAGTTTACGCCGACAATATCGAGGAAGCGCTCTTCGCCGCCCAGCTGAGGCCAAGAGCGGCCGGCGATCATGTCCCAAGACTGGTACTGCGACTGGTGCCATCCTTGCGCATCGCGCCGATCATGCGACCAAGGTCCGCGCGGCAAGACGTTGATGGCCGGATCGCAATGCACGAAGCGCGCTCGGGGCTCGACATCCAGCACCTCGCGCATGGACGCCACCGAGGCCCGCACCATCTGCGCCTTGAGCTCGAAGCCGCGTCCGCGCGCAAAGGGGTTGAGATAGGCCACATCGCCGCCGCCCCAGGAAAAGAAGGACGGTTCGTTGACCGGACAATAAAACGGCACCTCTCCCGTTTCATCTTTCACCACCCGCGCCGCTGCACGCGAGAAACGCGCGAAACGATCGATGAAAGCAGGTGTCCAGACGTCGAGATCGTCCGGCCAGCCATAATGCAGCAGATCCCAGATCACCTGCGTGCCGGTATCGCGCGCCGCCCGCAGCATCGGCAGGAAACTCGACCAGTCATAGTGGCCGGGGCTTGTTTCGATCAGATGCCAGCGCAAACCATCGCGCACCGTGCGGATGCGATGTTCCGCAAGCTGACGGTAATCGTTCGCCACATTGTCGGCATGGCCGGTCATCGCCGTAAGGTCGAGCCGCGTCCGTTCATGGTCGCCGCGCCGATGCGTCGAACATTCGAACCCGCCTTGCAGGAAGGAGCGGAAGATCGTCGGCTTCGGCGCGGGCACCCGCTCCGCCAGCACGGCATCAAACAAAGCCTGCCACTGCGGGATCACCGCTAATGTGCTGTAGGTCGAACGCACCTTATGCTGCAGCGCCGAACCGAGCGCCTTTCGCAACGCCGGATTGTCGATCAGCCGGCGCATCGCGGCAGCAACCTCGGCCGGGTTCTCATGCCCGACAAAGATGCCGGACACGCCATCCTCGATCTGCTGCATCGAGCCGTTGTCGGCCGTCGCGATGACCGGCAGGCCGGCGGCACCCGCTTCGGCGATCACATGCGGCATCCCCTCGCCGCGCGACAGCCAGGTGAAGATGTCGAGCGAAGCAAGCACGGCCGGAATGTCGTCGCGGTCGCCAAGGAAATGCAACACGCCGTCGAGGCCAAGCTCGTGGCTGCGCCGATGCAGGCGCTCGGCATAGTCCGGCATAAAAGCATCCGGGCCACCAACCACGACAAAGCGCGCCGCTGGATGCGTCTTGTGCACGAGCGCTGCGGCCTCGATGAAATCCTCGACGCGCTTCTTGGCATCCAACCGGCCGACCCAGCCAATCAAGGGCGCACCTTTGGAAACGCCGAACTGCGCGCGCAGCGGCGCGGGCGTCACATCATCGAACTCGACGAGATCCACCATGGACGGGATTTCGAGTGCATGATCAGGCCGGTCCGGCATCTTGGATGCGGCGGCATCGCGGATCGACTGGCACACGCCGACATAGCGCGACGTGAAATGCTTTGGCCCAGCCAGCGCTTCCGAAACCAGCCCGCCATGCTCGATCAAGGGCGGACGATGATCCAGGATCTCCAGCGCCGGATAGATATCGGCGACGTTCTGGCTGGATACGACGATGTCGTAGTTCGGCACCTTGTGCGCGAGATACCAGACTGTATCGTCGAAGGAGAGGTCGTAAGGGACGGTATCGACATCGACGCCGAGCGCTTCCAGCTGCCGATGCGTCTGCTCGGGCATGCCGTCCTTGCGGAAGCAGGCAACCACGTCGATGCGGTAGCGCGCGGGATCGAGCGTGCGGGCGAGAAGCCGGATCTCGGTCTCCTCGCCCCCAACCACCAACCACGCGAAAACGAAGAGGATGCGGATGGGCTCGCCATCCTCTTTGATCGTCATTGCGGGTACTCGAACACGATCTGCAGGAAGTCGGGACGGTTGGCGACGAGATCGCCGAGGAACCGAGGCGCATCATCGATCGGCACGACATGGGTGATCATGTGCTCGGCGATCGCTTTGCCTTGAGCTTGCAACAGCTTAATCGTCTCGTTGGCCAGACGGCGACGGTCCCAGAGATGGTTGAGGCCGCGCGGCACGCGGTTGATCTGAGCGCAGCGCAGGTTGAGGCCGTTGTGGTGGAACTCCTCGCCGAGACGCAGACCGTTCGCGCCATCCTGGTAGAATGCGAGATCGATCACCGTGCCCTGCGGCCGCAGCGCACGCATGGCAAGATGCAGGCTTTCGGAACGGGCGCGTGTCTGGAACACGAAGTCCGCGCCGCGATCCGAGCCACCACCATTGTGCCAGCGCGCCTTGGCATATTGCCAGGCATCTTCCTCGGTCATGGCGGTCAGACCGAGCTTCTCGGCAATCTTGCGCCGGAACTCCGAAGGCTCCGCGACCACCACTTCCGAGGCGCCGACTTGTCTTGCAAACAGCGCCGTCATCAAGCCGACCGTGCCGCCGCCAAACACCAGCACCGGGCGGCCGGCAACGCCCTGGCCAAGCTCAGTGACGTTGTTGCCCAACATCTCGGCATCGGCATGCAGGATGCCGTTGGCCGCGATCGGACCCATCTGCGCGACGAACACGCCGAGCTTCGGGTCGATCTCCTTCGGCATGGCAAACAGCGCATCGTGGAAGGGGTCGGCAGTGTGGCCTGACTTGTGGCCGAAGGTCGTGGCGACAATGTCGCCATTGTTGAAGCCAGAGGTGCGGCTGTCGCTGACGCGGGCCACTTCCATGTAACCGAGGAACGGCAGGGGGTAACGGGCTTCCGGTTCGCCCTGGATGAACACGCCGCGCCCGCCATCCCAGCGCGACTTCAAGTAGGGATTGGTGTTCTTGACGAAGGTCAGCTCCGTGCCGGCCGAAAAGCCGGTGTAAAGCGTATCGAGGCGGACATGGCCGTCAGCTGGCGGACCTTCCTCGTACTGAAAGAAGTAAGCGCGTTCAGGTGCCTCGACGCCGAGCGAGCGGATGGTGCGGTGATCGGACATCTTAGGCTTCCTTAGTGGCGGCGAGGCTGACCGGTTTGCCGGTTTCCGCCGATTGCGCGATGGCCAGCGCCACGCGGTGGGTCTTCAGGGCTTCCTCATAGGAGCAGCGGATACGGTTCTCATCACCGCGCACGGCATCGATGAAGTCGCGATCCTCGTGCCAGACCGGATCGCCATGCGCGCCGCGCACCGGACGACCATGACCCGTATCCACCATGATCTCGCGATCCGTCAGCTCGATCGCCAGGCCGTCGGCAAAGAGGTGCAGGCCGACGCGGTGACCCCAACGCAGCAGGCAGGTGGATGCGAGATTGCCGATCGTGCCGTTGGCGAAGCGCAGGCTGGCCGTGCTCGCGGTCGGCACGTCGAGATCTGGGAAATCCGGCCGCGCCTTATGCGAAGCAAGGCCCGTCACCTCTGTGACTTCGCCGAACAGGAAGCGCGTCAGGTCGATGATATGCGTGGTCTGCTCCACGACCTGCCCGCCCGACATGTCCTTCTTCCACCACCAGGTGGGCGGCGGGGTCTGGTCGAGCCAGTAACCGGAAAACAGCTGCGCAGGATTGTCGGCCAAGAGGTTGCGGGCTTCCTCGACCGTATCGAGGTAACGCCAATGATAGCCGACGCCGGTGATGAGCCCGGCTTCCCTGACCTTGGCCGCGATGTCTTCGCCGGTCTCCAGATCGAGCGCGATCGGCTTTTCAACGAAGAAGGGCAGCTTGCGCGCAATCACGTCCCGCTCGGCCTCGCCATGGGCGAAAGGTGGCACGCAGATGTAGACGGCATCCAGCTCTTCATTGTCGAGCAACGCGCGGTGGTCGGCGTAAGCCTTGCCGCCATGCTCGGCAGCAACCGCTTCAGCGCGGCCGAAATCGGTGTCGGCGAAGGCTGCAAGCGTGACATCTTCGAACTGGCGGAGCACGCCGAGATGGCGCATCGCAATGCCCCCGGCGCCGATAAAGCCGAGACGGGTCTTTTCCATGGAAAACCTATGCAACTTGGAGGGGTAGCAGTGAACGATAAACGGCAACGGTCTCGGCAGCCATGCGGGCCGCCGTGAAGTGATCATGGAAGCGGCTGTGCAGATGCCCGGCAATCGCCTTGCGCTTGGCCGCATCCCTCAGCGCGTCGGTGAGGCAGTCGGCCAGCGAGGCCACGTCGCCGGGTTCAGCCAGCCACGCATGATCCTCGCCTAGTGCCTCGGTCGTGCCACCGATGCGGGTTGCCACAACGGGAACGCCGGCGCTCATGGCTTCCAGTACCACCAGCGGCAGGCCTTCGAACAAGGAGGGCAGGATCACGAGATCGGCCGCGCAAAGTAGGTCGGCCACATCGCGGCGCTCACCCAGGAAGCGCACACGGTCACGCAGGCCAAGCTCATCAACCTGCGCTTCGATCGTCTCGCGCTCCGGCCCATCGCCCACCAGCAGCAGCTGATAAGGAACTGGTACACGGTCGACGAGCATCCGCATCGCATCGAGCAGCACCGCGTGCCCCTTCTGCGGTGTGAACCGCGCGACCGTCAGCAGCAGCACGGCATCCGGCTCGATGCCGAGTTCGCGACGCAGCTCGTCACGAGCGCGGGAGGACTTGCGCTTGTCGATGCCGTTGCGCACCGCGACGATCTTGTCGTGGCTCAGGCCGGCATCGCGATAGCTGGCCGCGGCCGCTTCGGAAACGGTGATGACGCGGCCCACCAGCTCGATCGCTTCGGCATGGCCTCGCTGCTGGTCTTCATCGGTGAGAACAAAAGGTAGATGCTCAGTGCGCACCACCGGCAGCGCCATCTCCCGCGCGGCGCGGCCAAGGCCATGCCCTTCCCAAGCGATGCCGGCATGAACATGCACGAGGGACAGACCTGCATCCCGCAGCCAGTCCGCCACCGCTGCTTCCGGATCGTCCGCCAGCAAGGCCTGTGTTTGCAGGCCCAGCGCCTGCGCGCGCGCCAGAAAAGCCGGTCCGCCACCCTCGTCGGGAAAGGCAAGAACCGGCTCGAAGCTGTCGCGCAAGGCACAGCCCAGCGTCAGCATATGCTCGCCAACCCCTGAGGGAACCAGACTGTCGGTAACAATGCCAATCCGCAGGCGAGTTTTGGCAAATGCCGGTGCGTTCACTGCGCGGTCTCCGCCGCGGTTGCCACATCCACCAGCTTGCGATGGGTTGCCAGCGCCTGGCCCACCACCTGATCCATATTGTAGTAACGATAAGTCCCGAGCCGGCCGACGAAAGTCACATCCCGCTCAGCGCGTGCAAGCGCCTCATATTGCTTGAACAAGGCCTGGTTCTCCGGTCGCGGGATCGGATAATAAGGATCACCCTCCGCACAGGCAAATTCATAGCTGATGCTGGTCTTTGGATGTACCTGCCCTGTCAAATATTTATACTCGGTGACGCGGGTATAAGGCACCTTTTCCTGCGGATAGTTTACCACGGCCACAGGCTGGAACCGCCGCTGGTCGAGCGTTTCATGCTGGAAGCGCAGGCTGCGATAAGGCAGCGCACCGAAACGATGTCCGTAATAAGCGTCGATCGGACCGGTGAAGATCAGCTTCGGCGCAAGTCCTTCGGCACGCAGTTCCTCGAAGTCGACGCCAAGTTCCAGCGTGATGTTGGAATGATCCAGCATCGCCTCGAACATCGCCGTGAAACCGTCGGCCGGCATCGCCTGATAGGTATCGAGGAAGTAGCGATCGTCCGTCGAAGTGCGGGTCGGCACACGCGCCGTCACGGACTTGTCGAGCTCGCTGGGGTCGAGGCCCCATTGCTTGCGCGTGTAGCCTTGGAAGAAGGTCTCGTAGAGATCGGTGCCCACCGCCGAAACAACGACGTCGCGGGATGTACGAATGTCGGCAACGGGTTCCGCGCGGCTCAACAGATACGCTGCCGCCTGCGCTTCGTCGCGCAGATCGAGCCCGTAAAGGCCGTTCAGCGTTGTCCGGTTGATCGGCATCGGCAAGAGCTTGCCGCCGACATCGGCCAGCACGCGATGCTCATACGGGCGCCACCGGGTGAAACGGGAGAGATAGGCAAACACATCTTCCGAATTGGTGTGGAAGATATGCGGGCCGTAGCGATGCACGAGAACGCCGTGCTCGTCATAATGATCATAGGCATTGCCGGCGACATGCGGACGCTTGTCGCAAACGAGAACGCGCTTGTTCGAACCAGCCGCCAAACGCTCAGCCAGAACCGAGCCCGCGAAACCAGCGCCAACGATCAGATAATCATAGGGCTTCGAGCGGTCGGCCCGTCTGATGCGGGGCGCAGACAGATTTGGCGGCGTCGTGCTTCTGTTGTTGTTTGCCACAGCCTCTTCAACGAGGGCTGCCATGCGCGCATAGGTCTCGTCCCACGACATGGTGGCGAGCAGCGCATCGGCTTCAGCCAGCCAGTCAGCACCTCTCGCGGTCAAGGCTTGGCGGCATGCGGCGATGAACTCGGCATGGTTGCGCGCGATCGTCACCGCATCGATGTCGCCGTAATGGCGTTCCACATCGCGGATGGCAGTGGACACGACAGGCTTGCCGCCAGCGAGATATTCCGGCGTCTTGGTTGGCGAAATGAAGCGCGTCGCTTCGTTGATCGCAAACGGCATCAACGCCACGTCCCAACCGGCAAGATAGGCCGGCAGTTCGCCATAGGAGCGCTGCCCGAGATAATGGATGTTCTTGGCGCGCGGCAGATGCGCGGGATCAACCTTCACCACCGGCCCGACCATGACGATCGAGCACTGAGGCAGCGCCTTTGCGAGTTCGGCGATCAGGTCGAGATCGATGCGCTCATCGATCACGCCATAATAACCGAGCCTCGGACCGCTGATGCCAGCCTGATCGCCAGGAGTCGCGATCTTGCCGCCCCGCGCCTGCGCAAAATGGTTGGTGTCGACGCTGGACGGAAACGGATGAATGTTGTCGTGCCGGTCGGCCTTCGCCTCATAGATGCTGTAGCCGCCGGTAAACACGGCGTCGGCACGCTTGATCAAGGCGGCTTCCAGCTCCTTCAAGCGCGGCGGCGCAAAGCGAAAGGCGGACAGCTCATCCATGCAATCATAGATCACGGCAGAAGCTTCGACATGGTCGGCAAAGCCGAACATCATCGGCGTGTAAAACCACAACACCGGCTGCTTGATCTGTGTCAGCGCCAGCAATTCATCCAGCAGCCGCTTCAGCCCGGCCTCGCGCTCGGCCTCGCTCCACCAATGCGGCATGCGCGGGCGGATCGCGGTCACCTTGTCGGCGGGGAAGCGGTGGAATTCGAGATAAGGCAAGGGATGGTCGCAAGGGATCCATTCCTCGAAGATGAAGACGGCGCGCGTGCGCGCGAAGCGCGACATCAGGTGCTGCGGCCGCTGCAGCACGAAATCCCAGCGGAGGTGGGAAAAGCAGATCAGCGGAGGAAGGGCGTTGGACGTTTGCGAATCGGCGTGACGAGATACAGATGCGTCCAAGACAGTGCCCCTTTGATAGCCCCGTCTAACCATAAGATGCGTGCTTTGTTCCAGCCCTTCTTCAACCGATTGTGACAATTGCTGACAGCGCAACCAAGTAAGGATCTCTCAGCAGATTTTCGTGCTACTTTATTCCGGCTTCTATATTAGAATATTAGAAAGTACAGAGCGACTTTGTTCGCTGAGCGGATGAGAGCGCCGCGTGCTTTCGTCCATCTGAACGATGACGGATCTGGACACGGCAGCACAAGCACCATCCTGAAACAGCGCTTGCGACAGGTCGAAGGAAGATCGGCCGATCTTTGCTACAGCCGTGCCGATCACGATCTCGCCCGGCCAGTTCAACTCGGCACGAAAGTCAATCTCCAACCGAGCAATGACGAAGGCGCATCCCTCAGAAGCGAGGCTTCCTGCCTTGTCGTAGAGGATGGCAACACGCCCCGTTTCCAGCAAGGTGGAAAATACGGCATTGTTGACATGGCCTTGTCGATCGGTGTCGCCATAACGCAGCCTGTCCGTGACCTGATGTGGGTAGAAGCCGAGTTCGTCGAGGGGCTCGCTCACCAGACCCTCATCTCAAGGTGGGTCAAAGGGGCTTCCTGATCCACTTGGCAATGACGCCGACGATGCCTTCGCGGAACAGCATGACGCTGATTACGAAGATGCAGCCCTGGATGATCGTGACCCAAGCGCCGAAGCTCGCCAGATAGTTCTGCATCGTGACGATCACCGCAGCACCCACCAGCGGGCCAAACACGGTGCCCATGCCGCCTAGCAGTACCATCAGCACTACCTCGCCCGACATCGTCCAATAAACGTCGGTCAGCGACGCCAATTGGAAAACGATCGCCTTGGTGGCGCCGGCAAGGCCGGCAAAGGTGGCGGACAAAACGAACACGGTCAGCTTGTAGCTGTTGACTCGGTAGCCCAACGAGATGGCACGCGGCTCATTTTCGCGGATCGCCTTGAGCACCTGCCCAAAGGGCGAATGGATGATGCGATAGATCGCCAGCAATCCGCCAAAGGTGATCACCAGCACGACGAAATAGAGCGAGAAATCGGAGCGCATGCTGATCGCACCGAACAGATCGCCGCGCGGCACGTTCTGGATGCCGTCCTCGCCACCCGTAAACGGCGCTTGCAACGCTGCGAAGTAGACCATCTGTGCAAAGGCCAGCGTGACCATGGCAAAATAGATGCCCTGCCGCCGGATCGCCAGCAGGCCGATCACGGCACCCAGCACTGCGGCCGACAGCGTGCCGAGGATAATCGCGACTTCCGGTGTCAGTCCCCACACTCTCGCGGCATGGGCGGACACATAGGCCGCACTGCCAAAGAAGGCGGCATGGCCGAAGGACAGCAAGCCGCCGAAACCCAGCAAAAGGTTGAGCGCACAAGCAAACAGCGCAAAACACATCACCTTCATCAGGAACACCGGATAAAGGAAGAAGGGCGCAGCCAGCGAAAGCAGAAGCAGCAAAGCGAAGATCACGAGGTGGTGGCGCGGCATCGAGCCGCTTGCCTGTTCCACGACGATCGGTGCTTCGTTGGTGTCAGTGATCGCAGTCATCAGGCGGTCCTTCCGAACAGGCCAGCGGGCTTGACCAGGAGCACGATCGCCATGATCACAAAAATCACCACGGACGAGGCTTCAGGGTAAAAGACCCGCGTCAGTCCTTCAATGACGCCGAGACCAAATCCAGTGACGATGGAACCCAAAATCGAGCCCATGCCGCCGATTACGACCACGGCAAAAACGACGATGATCAGGTCGGCACCCATATTGGGGTTCACCGAATAGATCGGTGCCGCCAGCACGCCGGCGAAGGCTGCCAGCGCCACGCCGAAGCCGTAGGTCAGCGTGATCATGCGCGGCACGTTGATACCGAAGGCCCCAACGAGCGTCGGGTTTTCCGTGGCGGCGCGCAAATAGGCGCCGAGCCTTGTTTTCTCGATCACGAACCAGGTGGTGAGGCAGACCACCAGCGAGGCCACAACCACCCAGCCGCGATAATTCGGCAGGAACATGAAGCCGAGATTCTGTCCGCCCGCCAACTGGCTCGGGATCGTATAGGGCAGTCCGGAGATACCATACTGGTTGCGCGCCAAGCCCTGGATGATCAGCGCCAGACCGAAGGTCAGCAACAACCCATAGAGATGGTCGAGGTGGTACAAACGCGAGATCAGCAGCCGCTCGAGGATCACCCCAAGAATCCCGACGCCGATCGGCGCAAGGAGCAGAGCCCACCAGTAGTTCACGCCGAAATAGTTGAGCAACACCCAGGAGGCCAACGCGCCCAGCATGTACTGCGCGCCGTGGGCGAAGTTGATGATGTTCAGCAGGCCGAAGATGATGGCAAGGCCGAGCGACAGAATCGCATAAAAAGCACCATTGATCAGGCCGAGCAGCAACTGCCCGAACAAAGCCTGCGGCGGAATACCCAAAAGCTCGATCATTCAACGATCCTGCGAGGTAAGAAAACGCCGCGCCTTGTGTGTCGAACCGGCGCGGCGAAGGGGTGCGTTTACTTGATCAGGGAGCAGCCGCCCTTGTCGAGCGGACGGAAAGACTGCTCGGCCGGGATCGTGGACACCAGATTATAGAGATCCCACTCGCCCTTGGATTCTTCCGGCTTCTTGACCTGGAACAGGTAGGACTGGTGGATCTTGCGGCCGTCGGCGCGGATCATGCCCTTGCCAAACAGGATGTCGTCGGTCGGCGTTTCCTTCATCTTGGCCATGACCTTTGTCGCGTCCTTGTCGCCAAGCGCTTCAACTGCCTTCAGATAATGCAAGACGCTGGCATAAACGCCGGCCTGCACCATGGACGGCTTCTTGTTCATCTTCTCTTCGAAGCGCGCCGACCATTCGCGGGTCTGATCGTTCAGATCCCAATAGAAGCTTTCGGTCAGCATCAAACCCTGCGCCGTCTGCAGTCCGAGGGAGTGCACGTCATTGGCGAAAACCAGCAGGCCGGCCAATTGCTGACCGCTTTGCGCCAGACCGAATTCCGACGCCTGCTTCACAGAATTGATCGTGTCGCCGCCGGCATTGGCGAAGGCCACGACCTGCGCACCCGATGACTGCGCCTGCAGCAGATAGGACGAGAAATCCGTGCCCGGGAATGGATGGCGGATCGATCCGACAACCTCGCCGCCGCCTTCCTTCACCACCTCGGTCGCGTCGCGTTCCATGGCCTGACCAAAGGCATAGTCAGCCGTCACGAAGAACCACTTCTTCCCACCATTGGCGACCACGGCGCTCGCCGTGCCATGCGCGAGCTGCCAGCTGTCATAGGTCCAGTGCACCGTATTCGGCGAGCACGCCTTGCCGGTCAGATCCGACGTGCCGCCGCCGGAATTCAGGAAGATCTTGTTCTTCTCGCGCGTGATCTCGGCGACCGCCAGGGCGGCCGATGAGGTCGGCACATCGAGAATGGCATCGACGCCGTCCTGGTCGTACCATTGGCGCGCGATGTTGGAAGCAATGTCCGGCTTGTTCTGATGATCGGCCGAGATGATCTCGACCTTGATACCCTTGTCAGCGGCCTTGTAGTCCTCAACGGCCATTTGTGCGGCGACCACCGAGCCCTCGCCGGCCAGATCGGAATAAACGCCCGAGCGGTCGTTCAGCACGCCGAGTTTTACAGCGACATCGGCGAATGCCGTGCTGGCGAACAAGCTCGCAACCAGGCTGGCAACCAGAAATCCCGTCTTCTTCATTCCACTCTCCTCCATATTGGCGTTTTCGCCTTATCGTGCCCAGTCAAACGCCCAGATAGGCGTGCAATTTACCCTCGTTCGCCTGAAGATCGCGGTTCTCTATCATGTCGATCGTGCGCCCCTGCTCCACGATGTAATGGCGGTCGGCAACCGACGCCGCGAAGTGGAAGTTCTGTTCCACCAGCACGATCGTGAAGCCCTCATTCTTCAGCCGCGAAATCGTATGGCCGATCTGCTGCACGATCACGGGCGCAAGTCCTTCGGTGGGTTCATCGAGCAGAAGAAGCTTGGCGCCGGTGCGCAAAATGCGGCCGATCGCCAGCATCTGCTGTTCGCCGCCCGACAGCTTGGTGCCCTGGCTGGAAAGCCGCTCTTTCAGGTTCGGAAACAGCTCGAAGATCTGCTGCACGGTCAAACCGCCTTCGCGCACTTTCGGCGGCAGCATCAGATTTTCCTCCACCGACAGCGAAGAAAAGATGCCGCGCTCTTCCGGGCAGATCGCGATGCCAGCCTTGGCGACATAGCGTGCCGGCGAATGCATCAACTCCTTGCCTTCAAAGGTGATCGAACCCTTGCGCTTGGCAATCATGCCCATGATCGACTTCAGCGTCGTGGTCTTGCCGGCACCATTGCGGCCAAGCAGCGTCACCACCTCGCCGGCCCGAACATCGAAGTTGATGCCGTGCAGCACATGGCTTTCGCCATACCAAGCTTCGAGATCGCAGACCGTCAGCAGCGCGTCGGCGCGGGAAATGACTTCCGGACGGGTTGCAACGCCAGCATCAGCCATGACCGGCTCCGATATAGGCTTCCACGACGCGCGGGTCCTGGGACACGGTGGCGTAATCGCCTTCCGCCAGAACCTTGCCGCGCGCGAGAACGGTGATCGTGTTCGACAGCGTCGCGACCACGGACAGATTGTGTTCCACCATCAGGATCGTGCGATTGGCGGAAATGCGCTTGATCAGCGCCGTGATGCGCTCGACATCGGCCTGCGCCATGCCGGCCATTGGCTCGTCGAGCAGCAGCATTTCCGGGTTGAGCGCCAGCGTGGTGGCGATTTCCAGCGCCCGTTTCCGGCCATAGGAAAGCTCGCTGGCCGAAGTGTTGGTGAAATCTGAAAGTCCCACTTCCGCCAGCAAACCGCGCGCTTCCTCGTCGAAGCGCGACAGGATCTTCTGCGAGCGCCAGAAATCGAAACTGTCGCCGCGCCGCCGCTGCAAGGCGATGCGCACATTCTCCAGCGCGGTGAGATGCGGAAACACTGCCGAAATCTGAAACGAGCGTACAAGGCCGAGCCGCGCAATATCGGCCGACGACATCGCGGTGATGTCCTTGCCATCATAGGTGATCGTCCCGCGCGTCGGCGGCAGGAACTTGGTCAGAAGATTGAAGCAGGTCGTCTTGCCTGCCCCGTTCGGGCCGATCAAGGCGTGGATCTGGCCACGGCGGACCCGAAGGTTCACACCGTCCACGGCGACAAAGCCCTTGAACTCCTTGGTCAGGTTCTCAGCCGCCAGAATGACGTCGCTCATTATCCCTCACGTTCCCACCTGCATCGCTGATGCGATGCGCTTCCTGTGAGACCTCCTCCCAAGAGGGCTCATGCCGACCGGCAGCAAGCGGCTCCCATCCGCTTGCGTTAAGGAAGATGCACAGTCCTCGGCGAGGACGCAAGTGCACCTAAGGGCTAAGATGCTCCTGAAATTTTCGTGAGTTGCGCCACGTCAACGGTGCCACTTTGGCTGGTGAACGTCAGAGTTGCAGAGGCCGATTGTGCCTGCGCCACGCCGTGGATGCGATGGTCGCCGGTATCATAGACACTGATCGTGCCGCCCTCATCGATCACCAAACGCCGTTTCTCGGGGAAGACGGCATAGCGCATCGCGTTCTGCGATCCGGATGTCGACGGAGAGCCGAGGTCGGACGGCCACCACTGATTACCTGCCTGTCGCCCGGTTTCGGCTTCTTCTTGCCGGACTGGTGCTGCGGAAGACGTCCGAACATCCGACTTCGCGTCAGACGCAGGCGTATTCTTCAAATAAGCGGCAAGCTCGGTCGCGACCGCGTCAAGCTTGCCTTTCATGCCGGTGTTGAACATGTCGCCCACCATCGTCATGCCCGGCGACCATTGTGCCATGCCGCCAAAGTCCGGGTGGCTGAACTGTGCCATTCCGCCACCGCGCCGCAGCGCATCGAGCACGGTCTTGACCGCGTCTCTTGAGAGATCGTGGCGCACCGCAAGGCGGGTCAACAACGCTTCTTCTCTGACATCACTGGCCATAAATCTCGGCTCCTTCGCTTGTTCGAAGGACAACCCGTCCAGCGGTCCGCCTGTTCCAGCAGAGCCGAAAAGATGAGCGCGCAGGTTGTCTTTTCAAGCACGTAAGGAGATGCTAATGTCCAGCTTGGAATGCAGCACCGGAGTGCGGCAATGACACCTGAAAACAACACCTTTTCCACAACGAGGATCGAGCTCCCCGTTGGCCCTCGCCTGCAGGCGCTCGACGCCAACCGGCGCGTCGACATCACCGTCGATCTCGACCGAGACGTCGTCAGCAAGTTTCAGGCAACCGGACCCGGCTGGCGTGAACGGATGGAAGCCGTTCTGAGCACGGCGAAACTCGCTTAACGCACGATCAATCGGGCAGCGCGGTCTCCTGAGGCTGCGCCATCTCTGCCTGCAACGCATCCATATGTTCCTGCGCGGCGCGCGTGGCTGCCTCTTCCACCGCACGATATCGGCTGACCAGCATCTCACCCATATCAGTCAGTTGTGCGCCGCCGCCGTGTTTCCCGCCCGTTTGCGCGTCCACCACCGGGCGGCCGAACATGCGCTTCATTTCTTCAACGAGATCCCAGGCTCGCTTGTAGGACATGCCCATCTGCCGGGCCGCGGCAGAAATCGAGCCTGAGGCCGCGATCTGCTCGAGCAGGTCGATCTTGCCCGAGCCGATGCGGCCGGCCGGATCAAGCTTGATGCGCAGGCTGATCGACGGCATGATGAGGCATATCCTTATTGATCGGCGGCGGGATGACGAAAGGCGGCAGCGCCACCCTCGAAGCTCACCGCCTTGATCACAAGGTATAAACGCTGTCCGGTTCGGAGCGCCATGGTTTCGAGCGACCGCCGCGTGATGCGCGAAAACAAGCGATCATCGCCGCACACCAGCGTCACGAGAACA
Organism: Tianweitania sp.; assembly: GCF_032053605.1. Taxonomy (NCBI): domain Bacteria; kingdom Pseudomonadati; phylum Pseudomonadota; class Alphaproteobacteria; order Hyphomicrobiales; family Phyllobacteriaceae; genus Tianweitania; species Tianweitania sp. Next base: position 32,675 of record NZ_DAMBUH010000004.1, on the reverse strand, counting down.
TCCGGCCCCTCGCCTGTGTCTATACCGGCGACAACGCCCTCCAACACATTGAGCGCGCTGATACCGCTTGGCTTCTCCGTCGCAAGCATCACATCGCGCGCCCGCACCCGCACGCGGACTTTGGTGCCGGTCGCCGCCTCGATCCGCGGCAGACGCCATTCGCCGCTCTTGGAGCGCAGAACGGTCAACCCATAGGCAGACTCATGCTCGTCAACGACCAGTTCGACCAGTGCGCCGGCCTCCGCCTTTTCGCTGGCAGGCAGAAGGTCATGGCGCGCCAGAACATCCGCGGCCGGCCCGTGCGACAGCACGCGTCCGCCCGACAGGATCACGACGTCGTTGGCCAGCCGCGCCACTTCGGCAACGGAATGGCTGACATAGATGATCGGGATCTTCGTTTCGTCGCGCAGCCGCTCGATATAGGGCAGGATCTCCGCCTTGCGCGCATCGTCGAGTGCGGCCAGCGGCTCGTCCATCAGCATCAGCCTGGGGCTGGCAATCAGCGCGCGCCCGATTGCGACACGCTGTTTTTCACCGCCCGACAAAGCGTCCGGCCGGCGCTGAAGCAGATGGCCGATGCCCAGCAGTTCCACCACGCCATCCATGTCGGCATAGCGCTCTCCCTTGGGCGCAAACCATCGCCCGTAACGCAGGTTCTGGCTCACCGTCAGATGCGGAAACAAACGCGCATCCTGGAAAACATAGCCGATCCGGCGCTTGTGCGGCGCCAAGAAGATGCGCTGGGTCGTATCCACCAACACCGTGTCGCCAACAACGATCCGGCCTTGGTCGGGCTTGGTCAAACCCGCAATCAGATTGACCAGCGACGTCTTGCCGGAGCCGGACTGGCCAAACAAAGCCGTTAGCGCTCCACTGCCCGCAAAGGTGGCTTCCAGCGTGAAAGAACCGAGTCTCTTTTTCAGATCGACGGAGATCGTCATTCGATTGCGATCTGCCGATTGAGCCGCCGCGCCATGACTTCGGACGCGATTAGCGCGACCATGGCGATAACAACCGAAACGAGGGTCAGCCGCAGCGCGCCGAACTCGCCGCCCGGAACCTGCGTGAAGGTGTAGATGGCGGACGGAAGCGTCTGCGTTTCCCCGGGAATGTTGGACACGAAGGTGATAGTCGCGCCGAACTCACCCATCGCCTTGGCGAAAGCGAGGATCATGCCGGCGATGATGCCGGGCAGGATCAGCGGCAGGGTGATGGTCGCGAAGACCCAGGCAGGGCTGGCGCCCAGCGTGCCGGCTGCAGCTTCCAGCTTGCGATCCACGGCCTCGATCGACAGGCGGATGGCACGCACCATCAGCGGAAAGGCCATCACGCCACAGGCAAGCGCGGCACCTGTCCAGCGAAAGGAAAAGACGATCCCGAAGGCGCTATCGAGGAAGGAACCGACCGGCGCACGCCGCCCAAAGGTGAGAAGCAGGACATAACCGGTGACCACCGGTGGAAGAATGAGGGGCAAGTGCACGATGCCGTTGAGCAGCGACTTGCCCCAGAACTCCCGGCGCGCCAGCACATAGGCGACGAGAATGCCGAGAGGCAGGCTTGCGATCGTTGCCCAGAAGGAAACGCGGAGCGACAGCCGCACGGCGTTCCATTCGTCAGGACTGAGCGCAAGCCATTCCATTCCCATCCAGCCTTACTTGGCAGTGCCGGGGAGAACCGTGAAGCCCTGCGCTTCAAACAGCTTCTTGGCTTCTGCCGTCTTCAGGTACTCGAGGAATGCGCCGGTATCGGCCGACTTGGCTTCGGCCGTCTGGGCGGCCGGATAGATGATCGGGTCATGGCTGTCTTCCGGGAACACGCCCACCACCTTCACCTTCTTTTCCGCGACCGCATCCGTCTCATACACGATTCCGAGCGGCGCCTCCCCCGTGGCGACCAAGGCCAGTGCGGCGCGCACGTTTTCAGCCTGCGCGACATTGCCGGAAACCGACTTCCAGACGCCGAGATGTTCCAGCGCATCCTTGCCATACTTGCCGGCCGGAACGGAGTTGACATTGCCCATGGCGAGCTTGCCGCCCTTCAACAGACCGGCCAGATCGAAGTCTTTTTTGATGTCGGTCGTCACCGCCGCATCGGCAGGCGCAACCAGCACGATGCGGTTTGCCAGAAGCTGCACTTCGGTGTCGGTCTTGATGAGCTTCTTATCCCCGAGATAGTTCATCCAGTCGAGATCAGCGGACACGAACACGTCAGCCGGCGCACCCGATTCGATCTGCTTGGCGAGCGCCGAGCTTGCAGCATAGGAGATGGTGGCTTCCTTGCCGCTTGTCGCCTTCCACGCCGCATTGATGCTGTCGAGCGCGTTCTTCAGGCTGGCTGCCGCGAAGACGGTGACCTTTTCCTGTGCCTGGGCAGCTGAAACGAAGCTTCCCACGCTCGACACAGCGAAGAAAGCGGCAACTGCAAAACCTGCAACCTGTCTGCGGTTGAACATCGGAACTCCTGATGATGACCGGCGGACCCTCTGCCCTCCGTTATATTCTTATAAACATAACGCCGATGCCGCGTCCATCGGTGATGGACGGTACAGCAATCAGCATTTGAAAGCGCGATAGAACAGCTTAGATGCGAGAGTCGCAAGCAAAACTGCTTTATCTGATAGTACAGTAACCGCAACACCGTTAAAAAGCGGAACCATCCAGCAAGCAAAATGACAATCTTCGCCACAAAGAACCCAACTTTACTTTGCAATTTGCCGGGAATGGACGTATTCCCAAAGGGTTCCGTCGGACTCGGTAGCAGACCGCGCGACTTTCGATGCACTGAAATGAGAAGCAAGGCAGCGTGTCGCCCATCAAACGCTTGAGAACAGATGATCGCGATCATCCGACATGGCCGGCACGAACATGCCACGGCTTCGCGCGCCCACTTTGAAGACCCTTCATTCCCTCGTCCCCATGCGACTTCTCGGCAGCGACATGACGCGCAGGCATTTCCATGAATAAATCCGACACGTTCAAAGACGCCCTGCGCAGCTATCGCGCGATCTTCGGCGCCGTGGTGCTGTTCAGCGCCGCCATCAACACGCTGATGTTCGTTGGCCCGCTTTACATGCTACAGGTCTATGATCGCGTGCTGCAAAGCCGCAGTGAAGTCACGCTGATCGCGCTGACCGTCATCGCCGTCACCATGCTGATCATCTACGGCGTGCTGGAATGGATCCGCTCCCGTGTTCTGGTGCGCGCCGGCATGCAGTTCGACAATGTGATGGCGAGCCCGCTCTTTTCGCGCGTCGTATCCAGCGCCCTCGCTGCTCCCGGCGCAAAGTCCGAATTTGCCCTCGTCGACATCGATCGCCTGCGCGAGTTCCTCACCGGCTCCGGCCTCATTTCGCTGTGCGATGTGCCGTGGGTGCCGGTGTTCCTGGCCGTCTGCTTCTTCTTCCACCCGTATATCGGCTGGGTGGCAACGGCGGGTGCTGTGGTCATCTTCGTGCTCGCGATCCTCAACGAGTTCACCACCAAGAAGACGCTGAACGACGCCAACTCCGCGTCCCAGGCCGCCCAGCATTTCGCCAACACGACGTTGCAGAACGTCGAGGTCATTCGCGCGCTTGGCATGGAAACCAGCCTGCGCGGTCGCTGGAATGCAATGCACCGCAAGACGCTGGAACTCCAGGCCACCGCCAGCGACCGCGCCGGCGTGCTGGTTTCGGCCTCCAAATTCGTCCGCATGGTGCTGCAGGTCGCGATCCTCTGCACCGGCGCTTACCTCGTGCTGGAGCGCGAAATGAGCCCCGGCATGATGGTCGCCGCCTCCATCATGATGGGCCGCGCGCTTGCGCCGGTGGATCAGGTCGTCGGCCAGTGGAAGCAGTTCATCGGTGCCCGCAGCGCGTATAATCGCCTGAACGAACTCTTCACGCGCGTGCCCGGCGAAACCGAGCGCCTGCAACTGCCCGCCCCCACCGGCCAGTTTTCCACCGAAGGCTTGGTGATCGCCCCTCCCGGCTCGCGCAACCCGATCGTGGCCGGCGTTTCCTTCGCGCTGGAGCCCGGCGAAGCATTGGCGCTGGTCGGCCCAAGCGGCGCCGGCAAGTCCAGCCTCGTGCGTGCCTTGGTCGGCGTCTGGCAGCCGATCGCCGGTGGCGTCCGTCTTGACGGTTCCGAGCTGCAGCACTGGAACAAGGACGAACTCGGCACCTATGTCGGCTATCTCCCCCAAACGGTGGAGCTGTTTGCTGGAACCATCGCCGAAAACATTGCCCGCTTCCGCGATGCCACCGCCGAGGAGATCGTGCTGGCGTCTCAGCGCGCCGGCGTGCACGAGATGATCCAGGCCCTGCCCGATGGCTACGAAACGCAGATCGGCATCAGCGGACGGCAGCTGTCCGGCGGCCAACGTCAGCGCATCGGCCTCGCCCGCGCTTTGTTCGGCGATCCCGCTGTGCTGATCCTCGACGAGCCCAACGCCAATCTCGACATGGATGGCGAGGAGGCGCTTGTGCGTTCGCTCAAGGATCTCAAGGCCCGCAACCGCACGGTGATCTTCGTGAGCCACAAGATCGGCCTGCTCGCCTTGAGCGACAAGGCGTTGATCCTGGCCGATGGCCGCATGCGCGCTTTCGGCCCAACCCGCGAAGTGCTGCAGCCCAAGGCCGTGGCGCCCTTACCCGTGGTCAATCAACCAGCGGTCGCAGCCCGCGCAATGACGGTGGCAAGCTGATGATCGGCAAGATGCTCACGATGAAGAAAGCCCCGAAGCAGCCCGCCGACGGCTTTTCCCCGCGCCCCTTCGTGCTGGCCGGCTATGTGACGGTCGCGCTCGCCTTCGGCGTGTTCGGCACCTGGGCATCCACCGCGCCTTTGTCGAGCGGCGTTGCGGCGCAGGGTCAGGTCGTCGTGTTCAGCAACCGCAAGGTTATCCAGCACCTTGAAGGCGGCATCGTGCAGGAAATCCCGGTTCAGGAAGGCGATGTCGTTCAACCCGGCGATGTTCTGGCGCGTCTTCAGCCCAATCAGGCGCAAGGCAATTTCGACATCCTCAGCCAGCGCTACAATCTCCTGCGTGCCACCGAAGCGCGTTTGCAGGCCGAAAGTGCCAATCTCGACAAGATCGAGTTCCCCGCCGACCTGCCGCTCACCGACGACAAGGGCGAGGAGCCGCTTTATATCCGGCTGCAGCACAACTCCTTCCGCGATCGCCTCGCCACCAAGAAGGGTCAGATCGACATTCTCGGCGCGCGCATCGACCAGCTCCAGAACGAGATCGGCGGGTTGGATGCCCAGCGCGAATCCTTCTCCGAGCAGGCCAGCTCCATGGTGGAAGAAATCCGCCGCATGACGCGGGGCCAGAAAGGCGGCGTCGTTGCCACCAACCAGGTCGCGCAGCTCACCCGTTCGCGCATCGAGGTCGAAGGCAATCTCGGCCGCATCGTTGCCGAAACCGCCAAGGTCAACCAGACCATCGCCGAAACCAAGCTGCAGATCCTGCAGATCAACCAGGAATTCGTCGAGCGCGCCAGCAATGAGCTGCGCGAGGTCCGCGACCAGCTCAACGAGACCGGCGAGCGCGTCAAGCAGGCCCGCGACATCCTGGATCGCACGGTGATCCGCGCGCCGGTGCGCGGCATGATCCAGAACATCCAGATTCATACAAAGTCCGGCGTCATCCGTCCGGCCGAGCCCCTGATGGACCTGATCCCGTTGGACGAAAACCTGATCATCAACGCCCGCGTCCGCCCCGTTGACATCGACAATGTCGCCATCGGCAACGTCGCGGAAGTTCGGCTGTCCTCCTTCTCCAGCCGCACGACGCCGGTGATTTTTGGCACGGTGCATGTGCTGTCACAAGACGTGGTGCAGCCGGAAGACGGTCGGTCCGAGCCCTACTACGTCGCCCGCGTGCAGGTTGCCGAGCAGGACGTGCCGGCCAACGTCAAGGGTCGCCTCGTGCCCGGCATGCCGGCAGATGTGATCTTTGTCGGCCCGGAGCGCACGCTGGTGCAATACATCACCAAGCCGATGCGCGATGCCTTCTCCAAGGGCATGCTGGAGGAATAAACTGCCGGCGGGAGAGCCCCGCAGACGGTCACGACGACATCCATCCTTTGCCGCAAAAGGATGCGAGAAAGACGCACTACCATCGCCTAGAGAGGTCCCATGCGCATTCTCCAGTTCCGCAAGCCGACGCCCAGCCCCGCTGTTCTCGTGATGCAGCAGGACTGGTCCCAGCAGGAAATGGCGGACTTCTACCGCGCCCATCACCTGCTCGCG